>JBKPSU010000222.1:0-12612 GCA_046735135.1 Actinomycetota bacterium | reverse complement strand
CACTGCGGCGACGAGCAACAGGGCCACGCGCAGCAAGACCACATCGACGATCTGACGCACGTCGTCGACGACGACGGCGCGCTCACCACGCAGGGCTGCCATCGACGCGGCCCACTCGCGGCGTACGTCCGCGATCGCCTCCCGGCGCTCGGCCGTCGCCCACTCGAGCGTGGCCAGCCGCTGCGACTCGAGGTTGCGCAGCGGTTCGCTGCGTTCCGCGCAAACGCGCGGATGATCGCGCTGACCGTCTGTTCCCGCTCGATGGAAGCGGCCGCCATTACCAGGGCTCGCCCTGCTTTGCCCAGGGGCGAGCGCACGGGATCTCGGAGGGCGGCTCCGTCGGAGCGGAGATGCGAGGCCTTGCGGCAACCGGTCAGACGATAAACAGGCATGATTCCGGGCCACAGCTCTGGCACACGACGTGCCTTGGCGGCGATGTCGCGCACCGCCCAGGGTGCTCCCGGGACGGCGTCGCGTGTGTAACGTGCTCAGCCATCGATCGGATACGGGGGCGCCGTCTCCGAGTGCTCGTGGAACGCACCGCCTGGACGCGTCGGTCCAGCGCCGCAAGGCAACATCGTCCGCGCGGTGTGCACCGACACGGCGGCGACGGTTTCACCGGGCCCGCTGAGCAGCGGTCCTCGGTCAGGCGCGCAGCGGATCAGGGCGGCCAGGGTGTTCTACGCGGAAGATCAGACGATGAAGGAAACCGAGATCCGGGGAACTGAGGGGACTTGGAAACGGGAGCATTAGGAGGGGTTATGACGCGTGCAGCGATTCGGCTTGTGTTATGTGGTGCGCTCGTGTGCGTGACGGCCGCTGTCACCTGGGCCCAGACGACAACCACATCGGAGACCAAGAAGTTCCAGGTCATCGCCGTGGAGGGGAACCAGCTCGTTGTCAAGCTGCCCGAAGGCACGCGGGAACTGACTGTGCCCGAGGACTTCCGCTTCAACGTCAATGGGCAGATGCTGTCGGTGCACGATCTGAAGCCGGGCATGGCGGGCACCGCTACCATCACGACAAGAACCACCAGTGTTCCCGTGACCGTGACCGAGGTGAAGGACGGGACCGTGGCAAAGGCCCTTGGCACGAGCATCATCGTCTCCACCGCCGGTGGCTACAAGATGTTCTCCCAGAGCGATATCGATAAACGCGGTGTCAAGATCTACCGCGAAGGCAAGCTAGCGCAGATCTCGGACTTCCGTGAGAACGACCGGCTGACGGCAACCATCGTCACGACAAAGCCGCCACGGATCATGACCCAAAAGGAAGTGAACGCGACGCTTGCCGCGAGTGGTGCAGGCGGAGGTGCAGGCACGCCCGCGGCGGCTGCAGCTCCCGCACCGGCTGCCAAGCCCGCAGCCGCTGCGAAGCCCGCAGCCGCGACGCCGCAGACGGCCGCCGCGCCCTCCGAGGCCGCGGCGGCGACGTCGGGTGCTGCGCCGAAGAAGCTGCCCAAGACGGCCAGCCCGCTGCCGTTGCTGGCGCTCGCAGGCTTCGCCTCGCTCCTTGTGGGGTTGGGCCTCACCGTCAGGCGTTATCGCACGACGCGCTAGCGGTTCGCCAATCGACGCCGGGCCGCGGTCGCTCTGGATAGCCGAGGGCCGCGCGATGTTCCAGATTGAGGCGCGTCTTCTTTGAGCAGGAGAGAGGGGCGCCTCGCTTAGTTCTCGCGAAAGAGGGCCCAGGGAAGGCCCACATGAAATACGCACGCGAATTCATCACGAGCACGGTCGTCGGGGGGTTGTTCATCGTGGTGCCCGTCTACCTGGCGGTACTGCTGCTGCTCAAGGGCATGAAGTCGGTCGCCAGCCTGGTGCGGCCAGTCGCAGCATTGGTCCCTGACTGGCTCCCGGCCGAGGGCCTCTTCTCTCTGGTCCTGGTGCTGGCGCTGTGTTTCCTCGTCGGTGTCGCCGTGCGTACTCCATCGGGGCGCGCGGTTCGCGAGCGCATGGAGATGGTGTTCTTCGAGAGACTTCCCGGGTACGGGCTGCTGCGCAGCCTGACACAGCGATTGGCGGGAGACAGTGAGGAGCAGACCTGGAAACCAGCCCTGGTGGAAATCGAGGACGCGCTGGTCCCGGCGTTCATTATCGAAGAGCTCGACGACGGCCGATTCACGATCTTCGTGCCGTCGGTGCCCACGCCGCTCGCCGGAGCCGTGTATGTCCTCCGCCCTGAACGCGTGCACATCCTCGACATCCCTTTCACTCAGGCCATCAGGTCCGTTTCTCGCTGGGGCTCAGGGTCGAAAGACCTCGTGGCAGCGATGCGTAAACAGGTGATAGGTCTGGCAGACGGTGAGACATCGAGACGCGGACCCGTGAGTCGTTCAACCATTGGGTCCCAAGGAGGATGACATGACTACGACGTGGATCGCAGGCGTGCTTGCAGGCGCCGCACTCATTTGCACGGCACACCCATCAGTCGCTCAGGACAAGGGAAAGTCAGAGGCGGCCGAGCTCGCAAGCGCTTCACAAGCGGCGTTGCAGCAACTGTACGCCAGCGTGCCGCTGGCGAAAGAACTCGGGCCGAAGGCGCATGCCATTCTGGTCTTCCCGAAGGTCACGAAGGCCGGCCTCGGGATCGGCGGGCAGTATGGAGAAGGCGCCCTGTTGAAGGGCGGGACCGCGGCTGGCTATTACAAGACGACGGGCGCTTCGTTCGGCCTGCAGGCGGGCGGCCAGCAGTACGGCTACGCGATGTTCTTCATGAACCCAAAGGCGCTCGAGCAGTTGGACAATGCGAAGGGTTTCGAAGTCGGCGTCGGCCCAAGCGTCGTCCTGGTGGACGAGGGCATGGCGAAGACGACCACGACCACCACGCTGAAGGACGATATCTACGCCTTCGTCTTCGGACAGAAAGGGCTGATGGCGGGCCTCGGAGTACAAGGAAACAAGATCACGAAGATCACGCCCAAGTAGTCGCATACCGGATGCTCATCCCCCGCCCACCTGAGCCGCTCGCATAACGCTTGTCGACGCCAACGTCCCAAGGAGCCGTCCGGCGGCCGCAGCGAGGTCGCCCGGCGGCTCCCCTGTTACGGGTTCGCTTCCGCGTATCACCTGGGTGTAGACGGTGTGGTCGGTGCGAGTGATGACGAGCTCGACCGCCCCGACCAGACGGAAGCCTCCCCCGGACTCGAGATGCCACGCAATCAGCGTGACGGTCATCGTGAGGGCATTGGCGGAGTCGACGAGCCGAACATCCGGGCTCGACGCCAACGCGAGCCGCAGCGCCGAGTCGAGATAGCGGGCCGGCGCAGACGACCAGCGCCAAACCGCGTCCTCGACCAGCTCGCCGTCCGCTTCTTGATGGAGCAGCCGGTGGCCGATATGTGCCCGTGCTTGTGTTTCGGCGAGCCGGACAGAAACTGCGTCGGCAGCAGGTCTCCCCTGACTCGCCGACGGCGGCTGAGGCGGTCGGTTCTCCGGATCGATGAGTCGAGGCTCGATCATCCGGCCGGGAATCACATCGGGGCGCTTCAGTTGGCAGGCTGACCCTCCGGCGCCGGCCAGAGTCAGAAGCAGGGCGACCATCGAGCAGTGAATGCGCGTCATCGCTGCTTGCCCTTTGGCTTGCGCGGACCGTAGACCACCGATTCGGGTTGTTCGTCCAGTCTCTGGGCGAGTTCGCGCAACTGCTCGAGTGCGTCCCGGATCTCCGGCAACGCACGACGGAAATCGTCGGCGGCGAGGCTCGTGCGATCGAGCGCGTCGCGCACGGACTGGGTCGAGCGAGGCATGTCGGCGTCGTGTATGGCGCTGCGCGTCTCTTCCGCGAGCTTGGCCAGTGTACCCTCAGCGCCCATCACGCGGTCGATGTTAGTCGCGATTTCCGTCACCTGCGTGGCCGTGGCCGTGAAGAACGTCCGGGAATCGGCGCTCAGTTTAGGCAGCTCGCTTTCCCGGATGATGCGTTCAACGTTGGTGAAGAAGCGGTCGCTCCGGTCGAGGCTATCGGGTATTCTCGCGACGATGTCCCGGAGTGTCTCCAGCGTCATTTCGGCGCGCTCGAGAACGGCGGGGAGACGGTCCTGGACCACCGCCATCGGCGACGGCATCGACGCGACATAGGGCCGATCCGGCTTGAAATCGAGTGGAACGGGCGGGGGCGGGTTGAGGGGCACATCGAGCAACAGGTATGCGTCTCCCGTAACCGGGTTCGCGACGACACGCGCTCGCAGGTCTGGAAATACCGCAAGGTCTGCCAGTTTCCGGAGGCGCTGCACATTGGCGCCAATGGTGGCCAGCCGGTCCTGGTACACCTCGAAGTCGATCTCGATCGTGTTGCCGCCTGGATCGACTCGAAGGTCCGACACGCGGCCCACCGGAACCCCGCGAAACCGGACTGGACTGGAGATGTCCAGTCCGCTGACGTTCTCGGTGACGTAGGTGACCAGCCCGATCACCGCACGGCTCCTCATTCGATCGAGGAAAAACAGCCCCGTCGCGAGGACGAGGGCGACGCCGAGGACAACGAAGACACCCAGCCGCACGTAACTCTTATCTGCGGCCATCATCGGACTCCGTGACTCGCGGCCGCTCCCGGTGACGACCGCGTGAAAAAGCCATGCACGAACGGGATGTTCGACTGGTCGCGCAGCGTGCGCGGATCGCCGCGCGCGACGATTCCCTTCGCCGCCTTGTCAAGAACGATACAGGTGTCGGCCACGAGGAAGATGCTCGGCAGCTCGTGTGTGACGACGACGATCGTAATACCGAGATCGCGGCTCAGCGTGAGGATCAGCTGATCCAGCTCGTAGGCGGTGATCGGGTCGAGCCCGGCGGACGGCTCGTCAAAGAACAGGAGCTCAGGTTCGAGCATCATCGCTCGCGCGATCCCGGCGCGCTTCTTCATGCCGCCCGAGATCTCCCCGGGCAGGTGCCGGGCAAACGGCCCCAATCCGACGAGGTCCAGCTTCGCCTCGACCAGCTCCCGCATGAGGCTGCCTCGAATCGACGTCCACGTCGTCAGTGGCAGCGCGAGATTCTCTTCGAGCGACATCGAGCCGAAGAGCGCGCCCGACTGAAAGAGCACGCCGAAACGGGGAACGCCTTCGTAGCGATGCGGCACTCCGATGCCGTCGATGTCGATGGAGCCCGCCAGCGGCCGCTCGAGACCGATCAGGTGTCGCAGCAACGTGCTCTTGCCGCTGCCCGATCCGCCGAGGATCGTGAAGGTCGTGCCGCGCTCGACGTCAAAGGTGACGTGCTCCATCAGCACCCGCGTTCCCCATCCGATGCGGAGGTCCTCGACGACGATGTGCGGCCGCGACTGTGCCATGATCACAGGCCGATGACGGCGAACAGCAGGGTGAACAGCGCGCTGATCACGATGACGCTGAAGATCGAGAGGACGACTGCGGTCGTCGTTCGCGCACCGACTGCGGCCGCACCGCCCTGGGTGGCGAGCCCCTGACCACACGCAATCAGACCGATCGCCAGCGCCAGGAACGGGCTCTTGACAAGTCCCGCCAGGAGGCCCGTCGCGGTGATGGCGTTCGCCGTCGCCATCACGTAGCCCCGCGTCGACATGTCCGTGAGGCTGGTCGTCGCGACCATGCCCCCGAGGAGCGCCAGCAGGTCGCCGACCCAGGTGAGCACTGGAAGCGCGAGGACGAGCGCCACGCACCGTGGCACGACCAGCCATCGCACCGGATCGAATCCCATGGCGCGCAGCGCATCGATTTCCTCGGAGACCTTCATCGTCGCAATCTCCGATGCGAGGCCCGCGCCCGATCTCCCGGCTATGACGATCGCGGTGACCAGAGGACCCAGCTCGCGGAAGTGGGCAACGACAACGAGTTCCGGCACATAGACCGTAGCGCCGAAACGACCGAGCTGCGACACGCCGAGAAAACCGATGATGAGGCCGACGAGGAGGTTCGCGCCGCTCGCCACCGGCAGTCCGTCCGCGCCGACCTGCTGCACGAGATGAGGCAGCGCGCGCCAGTTCACCGTGTGTGATGCCGTCAGCGCCTGTCCCGCGGCCACCGCGTTGTGACCGACGAAGTCCAGCGCACTCGCCAGGGTGCGGGGCAATTGACCGGCAATCGACCCGAGACGCGCCAGGATCGGGTACGGACGCGGCACAACCGGCGGCGTGACCGTTCGGCGCTGGCGATAGAGTGCGATCAGTCGCGCGGCCTTCGGGTTGTGTTCGTCGAGGACCTGCGTGGTGGAACCCTTTGCCTCCACGCGATCGACGAGCCGGGCGAGTTGGACGGCGCCTGCTCCGTCGATGTCGTCCACACCCGCGAGATCAAGTTCGACAACGCGGCAGCCGGCGAGCGACGCCTCGATGTTCGCGATCTCCTGCGCGGTAGTCACGGCGTGAGGGAGATCGAACGGGCCGGCGAGGATCAGACGGGCGCTGTCGCCTTCGCGCTCGGCGTGAACCACAACCTCCATCGCCTGGATCCTCCGGCGTTCAGGGGCTCGAGCCTGGAACATGTCTGGTACACAGCAGTGTGCCGTGCGGAGCGTCACGACACCGGAGCAACCGCCGTGCCACGGGCCTCAAGCTTGGGTTCGAGGAGAGTCGTCGAAGATTTCCAACCGGGTTTCCAGACGCTGCCGCGGCTAAGGCCCGTACGCGGCGGTGTCGCTTGCGTCAATGCGCAGTTGCCCTCACCGCGCGACCAGTCGGTGCTGGGCATTTCGGGGCACTCAGACCGAGCGGAGGCTTCAGCACGACGATCCGGTTCGGAGGAGGCTGATGGCCGTCATTCTCGCCGGTGCAGCCCATCCCATAACGGCCGGGGAGCCGGCGGAAGACTGGCCTGATGGCCCACGGTATTTCGGACGGCCTCCGTCAGATGGGGTGAAATGCACGACGTTCGCTCGAAATCATCAATGAATTGCCTATTCTGCCTTATCCGAGCACGGCACGCACCCTGCAACGGCGCGGGCGGCCGCCGAGGTGATCGGGACATCTGCGTCGACTGCTTAATCGGCGACGGGCTTCGGTAACTTACTGATCGGTGAAACACTACGTCACCGGCTCCCCCTGCTCACCGAAAGCACGGGTTCGGCCGAAAGGAACGCGCATGAACGCGCGACTAGGAGGGCACATGAGACGGCTACTCGTAGGAATCATTGCAGCGGCAGTTGTGATGTCAATGGCGCGCACGGCCATGGCCCAGGCCAGGACCATCAGGTCGGAGATGAGAACGGAGACGGGCATCGTCGATTCGATCGACGCCGCGACCCGCGTGATCACGCTCAAGAAAGCGGACGGCACCGTCGTGGCGGTCGTCGCCGGGCCGGACATCGCGCGGTTCGCGGAGGTCAAGGTCGGCGACAAGGTTACCGCTCGGTATTACGAGAATGTCGTCATCCGGCTGAAGCGGCCCGGCGAGTCGGACGTGGTTAGCCAGGCGAAGGGCACGACTGGTGCCGAACAGGTCCTGCCTGGTGGCACCAAAGCCAAGCAAACGACGATCACGGCCACAATCTCCGCCATCGACATGAACGTCCCGTCGGTCACCTTCACCGGGCCGAGCGGCTTGAAGTACACGTCCAAGGTGCAGGACACGGAGGCTCTTGCCAAGGTGAAAGTCGGCGACAAGGTCGACATCGTCTGGACAGAAGCGATGCTGGTGTCGCTCGAGCGGGAGCAGTAAGGGGCTTGGTTGCCGCCGGGGTGATCCGCCGTGATCGCCCCGGCCGATCGTTGATTCCAGATCGTGCAAAGGAGTGCGCCGTGTTCTCTAAGCTCTCAGCGGAGTTCATCGGCACGTTCTGGCTCGTACTCGGAGGTTGCGGCAGCGCGGTCCTCGCGGCCGCCTTTCCCGCCGTCGGAATTGGGTTGCTCGGCGTGTCACTAGCTTTCGGTCTCACGGTGCTGACGGGGGCGTACGCGCTCGGCCCGATCTCGGGCGGTCACTTCAACCCCGCTGTCTCCGTCGGCTTGTGGGCGGGGGGTCGCTTTCCCGCCGCCCTGCTGTTGCCTTACAGCATGGCGCAAGTCCTCGGTGGTATCGCCGGCGCAGCCGTGCTCTACCTCATTGCGAGCGGGCGCGCGGATTTCAACGTCGCCGGCGGGTTCGCCTCCAACGGCTACGGCGCGCACTCGCCGGGTGAGTATGCGCTTGCGGCGGGGCTCGTGTGCGAAGTCGTGATGACGTTCATGTTCCTGGTCGTCATTCTCGGCACCACACACAAACGCGCTCCAGTAGGATTCGCGGGCCTCGCAATCGGCCTCGCCCTCACACTGATCCATCTGATCAGCATCCCAGTGACGAACACCTCGGTGAATCCGGCGCGCAGCACGGCAACCGCAGTGTTCGTTGGAGGCTGGGCCCTTCAGCAGCTCTGGCTGTTCTGGCTGGCTCCGGTGATCGGCGCCGCAATCGCGGGCTTCGCCTACAAGGGGATTTTCGAAGGCTCAGTCGAGGAGCCTCCGGTGACCGGACGCGCTCGCTCGTAGTTCACGTTTGATTTGAGCGGCGAGGCGCTACGGTACCTCCACGTCATACGCGCTTACCTGCCAGGTGCCTTCTTCCTTCCGCCAGAGCAGGCGCAGGACCGGCGCGTCGCCGCCCTGAGTGCGAAAGCGGAAGGTCATGCCGAAGGCTTCTCCGTATTCGAGCGGTAGGGGATCGGGCGGCACCGCGCCGCGGGCGCGGGCATCACACTCGACGGCGTCGCCAAGTGCAGTGGGGAAGCTGGTGAGGGTGAACATGCGCGAGTACGGTTGGTCCATCACACGAATCGCCGAGTGGAGCGGCTCGGCCGCTTCGACGATTGCCTCCAGATTGCGCGGCGTGCCAACCAATTGGCCGATGCGTTCCAGACTCGCGCGGATCTTCCGGCCGGCATCGTCAGGCGATGTTGACGCTGGTGCGTCAGGACTCCGCACCAAGTCGTAACACGCGTAGCTTTTCGTCGAAAGGTATCGGAACGCCGCATCGTAGTTCTTGCGAATCAACCAGGTTTCCACGAAGTCCTTCGCCGCCTGAACGAGGGAGAGGTCAGCCTTGATCCGCTCGACCTTCGGCTCCGGCATCGCCGGAAGGGCCGGCGTCTCATCGGGCTCGGGCTCTGTCTGCCAGGACACGATCTTCCAATACCCGCCCTCTTTGGCCCACAGCAACGCGATCGAAGTGTTCTTCCCTGGTCCGGCGATGCGGAACGTCGCACCAAAGTGTTGCCCGTACGCGTTCGGCCCCTTCGTCGCGCCCGGGATCAGCCGGCTCTCGCAGTCGAACCTGGCCGCGATGTTGTCGGGCACATCGTAGATGATGAACTGGGATTGATGAGGGTGCGCCACCGCTTTAAGCCCTGGGATCGTCAGTGGGACGCCAATCGTCAGGCCCTCGAGCGAGTCGTGAGTGCCGACAGCCTCGCGAGCAGCCTTCAGATTGACCAGGATCTGAAACGGCGCGAGCCCGCGGTCGTAACCAGCCGGATCGGGCTCGTCCTCCGCCAGGCACGCGTAGGACCGTTCCGAAACATAACCCATCGCCGCCACCACGTCGCCTTCCACCAGCCACGCTTGCAGGAAGTCAGAGACCATCTCCTTGATATTCTTTTTGCCCGCGCGCGGGATCTTCGGGAGAGCAAGCGACGACCTCGTATCCAAGGATTCAGGGGCCCGCTCGAGGCGAACACCGAAGAAGCCGCGCCACCAATTCTGAAACCCATTCCACTGCGCGGCGTGCCGATCGGCGTTGTTGCCCGCGCGCACGTCCGAGTTCGCGGCGCTCAGGTGCCCGTTGAGCAACATGACAGGAAAGCTCGACGATCGATAGTCGACGTCGATATCTGCCTGACGGTCGTCCAGCGCAATCGAGACTTGAATCGATGGCGTGCCACTCCGCTCGCGGTAGTTGAGCGGATAGCCCTTGTGGTAAACGGAGTTGTCGATGCCGCGCTTGAATTCCCGCGAGCGCTCCAGCATCTCGCGCGCGTTCCGTGCCAACCGCACGTACATCCGAAACTGGCGATCGCTTGACGTTCCCGCGACTTCGCCTTTGACCGTGTCAACGCGCTCGATCAGCGCCAGGCCGTCCCCAAATTTCTGCCCCGACGCGTCGGTCAGCGGAGTCGTCATCAGCGCATGCGTCACCGCGTCGAATGTCGTCTTTGTCGAGAGGTTGAGGATGTCGTCGTAGAACGAACGAGCATCGATGCTCTGACCGGTGACCTTGATGAATCGCGCCACCCAGTCCTCGACGAGCCGCTGACGGCGTTCGCCGAGTCCCGAGTAGGCGCCGACCAGCGCTGGTGCGGGCTGCTGGGCCATGACGGTCGGCATGGCCAGCAGACTGAGAAGCGCGCTCCCAACGATCCCATACGTTCGCCGGAACTGGATCAGCGACACTATCGCGAACTCCTCAAAGCGCGGAACACGTCGAAGTCACCTCGAGCAACCTGCGTGCCTGTTGCGCTTCGATTCCTTCGCGGTATTTCGCGGATGACAGACTGCGCCTTGCCTCCTCGCTACGGTATTCCGGACGTCCTCCGCCAGGTCGGAGGGACCGCCACTGTTTCTGCCGTGATCGATGGCCATTGGGCGTCATCGCCTAACAGCAAGCGGGTCGAATGCGTGGTTCCGGCCTCGAGTCCGCTGCTCCGCCGTCGAGGACGTCTGGGCCTGGATTCTCAGCGCATGAGGTGCTCTGGACCGGCAAGTCGATGCAAGCCGGGGGTCAATGGAATGGGGATGCTCGTCGATCAGAAGTTCAGCTCGAGATTGGCGTGAAAGATGTTGCCTTTCGCGCCGACGGGCATCGGATACGCGGTGTACCCGACGGGCGAGTGATCCACGTGAATCAACTCGGTGTTGACACGGAACCCGCGCTGCTTCACCGGATACCAGCTGAGGCCTCCGCGTACTTCCCACGGGTCGCCATATTTGCCGTAGATCCCGGAGTTCCCGAAGTACACCTGGACGCTCTTCGGCACGACCATTGCCGACGCTTGCAGCTGGTATCCGTGATCGTTGATGTCGGGGATCGCCGAGACGGCGCTGCCCTCGTAGTCGTTGAGCCAGCGCCAGTAGTACTCCCCCTCGAGAGACAGCCCCTTGTACTTCACCCCCGCGTCAAGGCTCGACATCCGGTACTTCACCCGGTTGACCGTGATGCCCTCGCCGAACAGGTTGGGCGTGAAGATCTGGCTGCCGTCGGTGAGGCGGATCTGGCTGTTCTCGATGCCATCCGTGCCGGGCTGGCTCTGTTTGTCTTCGGTGCTCTGCGTGTAGTGAATCGCCAGGCGTGTTGCGAGCTTCTCGTGATAATCGTAGTCGCCAAACGTTCCCCACAGGCCGAACTCGCCGGTCGTCGGCAGCCACTGCAACATGTACGACTGCGTGTCGAACGTGTTATCCATCTGCGCCGCGCTGACGCCGAGCGTGCTCAGGTTGTTCGCGATCATCGCCATGTACTTGAAGTTCGTCGCGAACTCGCCCTTCAGCCAGAAGCCGGTCGTGTAGGAGCCGCGGAAAAACTCGTCGGCGATGAGGCGATCGTCCACACCCAGCCAGTACGGGAACTGGCCCTCCGTGCTGCGAACGCTGGGGAGCGACGTGATCCCCCCGCCAAACGTCACGGACTTGTTGAACACATAGCTGATGTTCCCGCCGCCCACGACCTGCGCCGGATCGCCCTGCGAGGTGTTCGCCGACCAGACGTAGAGGTAGTAACGGAACTTCGGCGTGAGGAACCAGCCGGAGAAGGGCAGGAAGAACTTCTGCAGCTGCGCGTCCTGGCGCCGCTGCACCGTGTGGACGTTCCCGAATGCGTCCGTGTAGGTCTCGTCGAGGCCGAGCTGATTGAGATAGCGTGCGTAGCTGAAAAGCCGGACGTACACTTCGCCGAGGTCCTCCTCGACGAGGAGGAATCCGCCGTTGGGGATGTAACGCGGCGCCTTCTTCGTCGTCTCCGGCGCCGCGGTTCCGGCGACAAGGAAGTCGGCGACGCACCCGTCCGACACCCACACGCCCCGATCGTCGTAACCCCAGGTCTTCCCGAGCAGGCACGCCGCCGTACCGTACGAACGGGCAAGAACGACGCCCTTCGACGTGTCCGCAGCACACTGCGTGCGTTCGCCAACCTTCGACGCACATGTGACAGATGGAGGAGGCGTCTGCGCGGCTTGCGCCGCCGGAGCTGACGGTGAAGGGGTCTGCGGCGCTGAAGGTTGCGGCGCGGTCGAACTGGTCAGAAGAGCGAGGAGGGCGACGGGTAGAGTGTGCATCTGCCGCACGTTTCAGCACGGCAAGTGCCACTCGTGACCGCCGTCGGATCACGCTGCAAATGCCTTGAAAACTTGGGAATGTCTTCGAGAGTTGAGAGCTCTATCGTCGACTGGGCCTCCGATATTCCGGAGGATCTCCGGTGTCGTGGCTTTCCGGAACGCACCGTCTGCGCAGGATTCAATCTCGTTGACGACGACCGCGGAGTCCGAACCGCCGACGGCGGACAGCGACTGCGCGACAGGAAAGTGGCACTGCCTAGCCGTGAGAACCGGGCGACCCGTATCTTGCAGAGACGTGCGGATTGTGGCGACCAAAGCTACCCTTTCTTGTCGGAACTCCATGGGAACGCCGGTGAGGACTCCGAGCGCCCGTTTGTGCAGGTTGAAGGAGGCACCATGACAG
>JBKPSU010000221.1:0-16937 GCA_046735135.1 Actinomycetota bacterium | reverse complement strand
CGAAACGAGCTGCTGCAGAACCCCCGGCTCTTGCTGAAGCACCTGACTCGATGCCGTCAGCTGGATCGTCGGCTTGGGAAGGGGAGGGGGCTGCACCGAAGGCGCGATCAAAACGGCGCTCGCCGTGATTGTCGCGGCACCCATCAGGGCTGAGCGTGCAGAGATTCCCATATGACTTCCTCCCGTTTTCCAGCCCCGACCTGGATCAACCTACGCTGTGGGAGGCCTGTGCGTAGTTAAATCGATACCGTTTGCGTGTCTTCCGCCGATCCGGAGGACGGCAGCCGACATGCGGACTGATGCGCGGACTACTGTGGCCGATATGCGAGGCGCCGATGTTTCAGAATGTGAGACGCGCGGATGATCGTCGACGAACGTGGGGTTACACGGGAGTGGCTCTGAACCCCCACCGCGGCACCGATCTGCCCAGCCCGGCGGTCCCACCGAAGTCTGACCCGCCCAGTCCTAGCGCATTACGGCGCGTGTTGCGTCGCGCCCGCGACGGGGTTGCGCTGAACGTGGACGAGGCGGCTATCGCGATGACCGCCCGCAGCGACGATCTGGCCGACCTCTGCGCCAGCGCTGCCCGTGTGCGCGACGCCGGGCTGACGTCGTCTCGTCGGCGCGGCCCGAACGGCCGGTTGCTGGTCAGTTACTCGCGCAAGGTGTTTATCCCCGTGACCCATCTGTGCCGCGACACCTGCCACTACTGCACATTCGTCGCTGTTCCCGGCAAGCTGCGCGCTGAGGGTCTCGGCATGTACATGGAGCCCGACGAGATTCTCGACGTCGCCCGCCGCGGCGCCGAATTAGGATGCAAGGAAGCACTTTTCACTCTCGGTGACCGACCCGAAGAGCGCTGGGGCGAGGCCAGGCAGTGGCTCGACGAGCGCGGATACGACTCGACGCTGGACTACGTTCGCGCGATGGCGATCCGCGTGCTCGAAGAGACCGGCTTGCTGCCGCATCTCAATCCCGGTGTGATGACATGGTCCGAGCTCTCGAGGCTGAAGCCGGTCGCCCCGTCGATGGGGATGATGCTCGAGACCACGTCGCGACGGCTGTTCGAGACCAAGGGGCTGGCGCACTACGGCAGCCCGGACAAGGACCCCGAGGTTCGGCTGCGGACGCTCGACGACGCCGGGCGACTGTCGATCCCCTTCACCACAGGTCTGCTCGTCGGCATCGGCGAGACACTCACCGAGCGCGCCGAGACACTGCACGCAATCCGGCGGTCCCACAAGCAGTTCGGCCACGTCCAGGAAGTCATCGTGCAGAACTTCCGGGCCAAGGAGCACACCGCGATGGCCTCGGTGCCCGACACGGGCATCGACGACTTCATCGCGACGATCGCTGTAGCCCGGTTGGTGCTCGGGCCGAAGATGCGCGTACAGGCTCCGCCTAATCTGGTGTCGCGCGACGAATGTCTCGCCCTGATCGGCGCGGGCGTCGACGACTGGGGCGGCGTCTCGCCGTTGACCCCTGACCACGTCAACCCCGAACGCCCTTGGCCTGCACTCGACGAGCTGACCGCAGTGACCGAGGAGGCGGGCTACGACCTCGTTCAGCGGCTGACCGCGCAACCGCCCTACGTGCAGGCGGGCGCGGCGTGGATTGATCCGCGCGTGCAAGGGCACGTGGCGGCGCTGGCCGATCCCGACACCGGCTTCGCATTGGACGTCAATCCCGTTGGGCGGCCGTGGCAAGAGCCCGACGAGGCCGCCGAGTCACTTGGGCGGATCGATCTGCATTCCGCGATCGATGCGGAGGGCCGGCTGACCGCCACGCGTAGCGACTTGGACAGCGCGTTCGGCGACTGGGAGTCCATCCGCGAGAAGGTGGGGGAGCTGGCGGCCCGCGCACCCGAGCGCATCGACACCGACGTCGTCGCGGCATTGCGATCCGCCGAGCGCGATCCCGCCGGGTGCACCGACGACGAATACCTGGCGTTGGCCACCGCCGACGGGCCCGCTCTGGACGCTGTTGCCGCGCTGGCGGATTCGCTACGCCGCGACACCGTCGGCGACGATGTCACCTTCGTGGTGAATCGCAACATCAACTTCACCAACATCTGCTACACCGGCTGCCGGTTCTGCGCTTTCGCGCAACGCAAGGGCGACGCCGACGCCTACTCGCTGTCGACCAGCGAGGTCGCCGACCGGGCGTGGGAGGCGCACGTCGCCGGAGCGACCGAAGTGTGCATGCAGGGCGGCATCGACCCCGAGCTGCCTGTCACCGGATACGCCGATCTGGTGCGTGCAGTGAAAGCGCGAGTGCCGTCGATGCATGTGCATGCGTTCTCACCCATGGAGATCGCCAACGGTGTCACCAAGAGCGGGTTGTCGATTCGCGAGTGGCTGATCGGCCTACGCGAGGCCGGGCTCGACACCATTCCGGGCACCGCGGCCGAAATTCTCGACGACGAGGTCCGCTGGGTGCTGACGAAAGGCAAGCTGCCAACGTCGATGTGGATCGAGGTCGTCACGACCGCGCACGAAGTGGGGCTGCGGTCGAGCTCGACGATGATGTACGGGCATGTCGACACCCCGCGGCACTGGGTCGGGCACTTGCGCGTGCTTCGCGACATCCAGGACAAGACCGGCGGCTTCACCGAGTTCGTACCGCTGCCGTTCGTGCACCAGTCGTCGCCGCTGTACCTGGCAGGCGGAGCCCGCCCGGGACCGACCCACCGCGACAACCGTGCCGTGCACGCGCTGGCACGGATCATGTTGCACGGCAAGATCTCTCACATCCAGACGAGCTGGGTCAAACTCGGTGTCGAGCGTACCCAGGTCATGCTCAACGGCGGCGCGAACGATCTGGGCGGAACCCTGATGGAGGAAACGATCTCGCGGATGGCCGGCTCGGAGTTCGGCTCGGCCAAGTCCGTCGAGGAGCTGGCAGCGATCGCCGAGGGTATCGGCCGCCCTGCCCGTCAGCGCACCACCACCTACGCGCCGCTGGCCGCCTGACTTAACTCGGCTCGCTAGGCTGAAATCCGCGGCCAGTGAACCAGGCATCAGGCTCGCAACGTAATACGGAAGTGAACTGCCGCCATCCCCAGCCCAGGAGTGCGCCTTTGACTACCTTGTTCGGTCTGCCGGCCCATGCCCTGCTCAACCACACGATCGTCGTGCTCGCGCCTCTGCTGGCATTGCTCGAGATACTATGCGGACTCTGGCCCGCCGCCCGACGCCGGTTCGTGTGGCTGAACCTTTCTCTTGCCGTAGGAGTCATGGTGCTGACGCCGTTGACCGTGTCGGCCGGCGAATGGCTGTACAACCAAGCACCGCAGCACCCGGCCATCCTCGAGACGCACGCACACCGTGCCGGCTGGGCAATTTACATCGCGATCGCGCTGCTGGTGGTGGCCATCGTCCAGGCGGTTCAGCATCGGGCAGAGTCGCGGTCGTCGGAGCCCAAGCGGATGTTCGCCGCACTCGTTGCGGTGCTCGCACTGGTGGTCGGGGTCGGCTCGACGGTCGGAGTCGTGCTGATCGGCGACGCCGGGGCGCGAGCAGTGTGGGGAAACCGGGAATAGAAGCGGACTAAGGTCCGCTTCTCTAATCGAGGGTGTCGGAACGGCCGACGCCAACACTCGAGGAGAAAGCCACATGACCACTGCGATCACCGCCAACCAGCTCACCGCCGGCACGTGGGCCATCGACCCCGTTCACTCATCGATCGCGTTCTCGGTACGCCATCTGCTGGTGAGCAAGGTGCGAGGCCATTTCAATACGTTCAGCGGCGCTGTCGTGGTGGGCGAGGACGGCAGTCCTACTGTGACCGCAGAGATCGCCGTCGACTCCGTCGACACCCGCAACGAGCAGCGCGACGCCCACCTGAAGTCGGCCGACTACTTCGACGTCGAGAATTACCCGACCGCGACCTTCACCTCACATGGTGTGCGGGAGAGTGGCGATCGTTATTTGCTCGACGGCGATTTCACCCTCAAGGGCATCACGAAGCCGGTAAGCCTGGAGCTCGAGTTCAATGGGACCAATCCCGGCATGGGCCATGGCGAGGTCGCCGGATTCACCGCCTCCGTCAGGTTGAACCGCAAGGACTTCGGGATCGACGTTGACCTGCCCCTCGAAACGGGCGGCACCGTCGTCGGCGACAAGGTGACCATCACGCTCGAGATCGAGGCGCTCAAGCAGGCGTAGCGATTCACGAATGCGAAGCCACTGCGAGAATCCGTCCAAAATCTCGCAGTGGCTTCACGTTCGGCGAGGTGTATACCGGTAGACGAGGGCCGTCGGTGGGCGCGAATGTGCGCAAAGTGCTGCTGAAATGTGGCGTGTCGGGGTGCAGACACGCACTCTCGCGGAGGAAGGGGACTACAAACGGGAGGCAAGTTCGGTGCCCTGTTTGATCGCCCGCTTGGCGTCGAGTTCGGTCGCCAGCGCAGCACCGCCGATGAGATGCGGCCCGATTCCAATGCGGCGCAGGCCGTCCTCCAGCTCACGCATCGGCTCCTGGCCAGCGCAGACGACCACGTTGTCCACCGCGAGCACGCGCCTGCGCTCGCGGTCGGGGCCGAAGCTGATGTGCAGACCCTCGTCGTCGATGCGTTCGTAATTCACGCCCGACAACTGCGTGACGCCCTTCGCCTTCAACGACGCCCGGTGCACCCAGCCCGACGTCTTGCCGAGCCCCCTGCCCTGCGGGCCCTTGGTCCGCTGCAGCAGATAGATCTCGCGCGCGGCGGGCGCGGGGATCGGAGTCGTCAGCGCGCCGCGTGCCTCCTGAGGATCGGCAGCGCCCCACTCCGCCTTCCAATCCTTCAGATTCAACGTGGGAGATTCGCCGGTAACCAAGAACTCGCTGACGTCGTAGCCGATGCCGCCTGCGCCGACGACCGCAACGGTTTTGCCGACCGGCTTGCCCCTGATCGCCTCGGCGTAGGACAGGACCATCGGATGGTCGATGCCAGGGATGTCGGGCACTCGCGGGATCACGCCCGTCGCGAGTACGACGTCGTCAAAACCGCTGAGCTCGTCGATACCGGCGCGGGTGTTCAGCCGGACGTCAACGCCGTGCTTGCCAAGCATCCGGGTGTAATACCGGATCGTCTCTTTGAACTCTTCCTTGCCGGGAATCCTTCTGGCCAAGTCGAATTGACCACCGACGACGTGGCCCGCCTCGAACAGCGTGACATCGTGGCCGCGCTGTCCGGCGGTGACGGCGGCCGCCAATCCCGCCGGGCCTGCGCCGACGACCGCGACGCGCCGGGCGCGCCGGGTCGGCGAGAGCACCAGGTCGGTCTCGCGACCGGCCCGCGGGTTGAGCAGGCACGACACCTTCTTGTGCACGAAGGCGTGGTCCAGGCACGCCTGGTTGCACGAGATGCATGTGTTGATCTCGTCCGCCGAGTCGGCCTGCGCCTTGTTCACCCAGTCCGGGTCGGCGAGCATCGGACGCGCCATCGAGATCAGCTGCACATGCGTGTCGGCGAGTATCTCCTCGGCGGCCTGCGGCATGTTGATGCGGTTCGAGGCCACCACCGGGATCGTCACGTGCTCAGCCACCGCGCTGCTGATGTCGACGAATGCGCTGTTGGGTACGGAGGTGACGATCGTCGGCACCCGTGCTTCGTGCCAGCCGAACCCGGAGTTGATGATCGTCGCCCCGGCTTCTTCGACTTCTCTTGCCAGCGCGATGATTTCGTCCCAGCTCTGGCCGTCCTCGACGTAATCGGCCATCGACATCCGGTAGCAGATGATGAAGTCCGGCCCGACTGCTTTGCGCGTGCGGCGCACGATCTCGACCGGGAACCGTCGCCGCTTCTCGGGTGATCCACCCCAGGCATCGGTCCGCTTGTTGGTGCGGGGCGCCAGGAATTGGTTGAGCAGATAGCCCTCGCTGCCCATGATCTCGACACCGTCGTATCCGGCGTCGCGAGCGAGTGTGGCGCAGCGGGTGAAGTCGTTGACAGTGCCGTCGACATTTCGAAGCGCACGCGGCCGGAACGGGTTGATCGGGGCCTTGATCGCCGACGCGCTCACCGAAAACGGGTGGTACGCATAGCGTCCCGCGTGCAGGACCTGAAGCAGGATCTTGCCTCCTGCGTCGTGCACGGCGTCGGTGATGCGGCGATGACGGCGCGCCTCCGAGGAGGACACCATCTGCGAGGCGAACGGCAGTAGCCAGCCGGTGCGATTGGGCGCATACCCGCCGGTGATGATGAGGCCGACGCCGCCGCGGGCGCGCTCGGCGAAATAGGCGGCGAGTCGAGCTGTATCCCCGGCGCGGTCCTCCAGGCCGGTGTGCATCGAACCCATCACCACTCTGTTCCGCAGCGTGGTGAAGCCAAGGTCCAACGGGGACAGCAGATTCGGGTACGGGTCCGTCACGTATTCTCCTTCAAACTCGCCGCCACCTCGTCGAGCCACTCCACTGCGCTTTCTTCGGCCCGAATGCCGCCACGCAGCACCAGGTACTGGTGCAGTGCGCTACCGCTCAGCGCGCCGGGGTCGGGGAACTGCCGCTTTTCGAACTCGAGATAGGTGTCGAGCAGCTCGGCGCGCTCGGCGCGCAACGCAGTGACCTGAGCACGCAGCGCATTGACGTCGCCGTCGGTGGCTGCGCGGATTTTGACGGCCAGGTCGCGCGTTCGGTTGTCGGTCACCGAACTGCCGCGACCGGACAGTGGTTCGGCGATCCAGCGGGCCAGCTCGGCGCGGCCGGCGTCAGCGACGGTGTACACCTTCTTGTCGGGCCGCCCCTGCTGCGCGACCGCCGTGACGTGCACCCAGCCGTCGTCCTCCATCGTCCGCAGCGTGCGATAGATCTGCTGGTGAGTGGCGCTCCAGAAATAGCCGATTGACCGGTCGAAGCGACGGGCCAGCTCGTAACCAGAGCCGGACTGCTCGGACAGCGACACCAGGATGGCGTGCGGGAGTGCCACGTCGGAAGCCTAGAAGCGAGTCGGTGCTATATGCAACTTGTTGCACTGCACCTGTGTGCATAGGGTGTGCCGACTAGGCACTTGTATATGCAACGTCTAGTATCAGTAACTACGCGTCCACCCCTAAGTTGGGCGCAAAAAGTTAGGGCAGGCTGAGACAACCGGGCCGGTCTCCACATCGGATACTGGAGCGAATTTCGGCGAGCCCTACACACAGGCAGCCCCCATTGATCAAGTTGATCGAAGAGGACTTGAGGAGCACTCAGTGACGTACACGATTGCCGAACCCTGCGTCGACATCAAGGACAAGGCCTGTATCGAGGAATGTCCTGTCGATTGCATCTACGAGGGTGCACGCATGCTGTACATCCATCCCGACGAATGCGTGGACTGCGGCGCATGCGAGCCGGTCTGCCCTGTCGAGGCCATCTACTACGAAGACGATGTGCCGGATCAGTGGAGCGGATACACCCAGATCAACGCCGATTTCTTCGCCGAGCTCGGTTCGCCCGGCGGAGCGTCTAAGGTCGGCGAGACCGACAACGACCCTCAGTCGGTCAAGGACCTGCCGCCTCAGGGTGAGGACTGATACCGCGCACGCGAGGAGCAGGAAAGTCGGAGCCAGACCTGACGTTGTTCGCCGCGGCATCTCTGCGGGGCTGCCGGCGTTCCCGTGGGACACCCTCGCCGACGAAATGGCGCTGGCCCGCTCACACCCCGACGGCATCGTCGACCTGTCTGTCGGTACCCCGGTCGATGCCGTCGCACCGCTGATCCGCGAGGCGCTGGCAGCTGCGAGCTCTGCGCCGGGTTATCCCACCACCGCGGGGACCCGTGCTCTGCGCGCATCGGCGGTGGCCGCGCTGGACCGCCGCTACGGCATCAACGGGTTGGAAGAGGACGCGGTGTTGCCCGCGATCGGCACCAAGGAGCTGATCGCATGGCTGCCGACGCTGCTCGGCCTCACGGCGGACGACATCGTCGTGGTGCCTGGATTGGCCTATCCGACATACGAAGTCGGGGCGCGGTTGGCGGGCGCGCGCGTGCTGCTTGCCGACTCACTCACCCAGCTGGGGCCGCAGTCACCGGCACTGATCTACCTGAATTCGCCGAGCAACCCGACCGGTGCGGTGCTCGGCGCCGACCACCTTCGCAAGGTTGTCGGGTGGGCCCGCGAACGCGGCTCGATCGTCGCGTCCGACGAGTGCTATCTCGGCCTAGGCTGGGACGCCGAGCCCGTTTCGGTGCTCCACCCGTCCGTCTGTGACGGTGACCACACGGGGCTGCTGGCGATTCACTCGCTGTCGAAAACCTCGTCGCTGGCCGGGTACCGGGCGGGCTTTGTCGCCGGCGATCGTGCGCTGATCCGCGAACTGCTTGCGGTGCGCAAGCACGCGGGGATGATGATGCCGACCCCGATTCAGGGCGCGATGGTCGCCGCGCTCGACGACGACGCACACGAACACGAGCAGCGTGGCCGTTACGAGCGACGCCGCGCCGCACTGTTGCCCGCGGTGCTGAAGGCGGGTCTGACCGTCGACCATTCCGAGGCCGGCCTGTATATATGGGCCACCCGCCGCGAGCCGTGCCGCGACACCCTTGCGTGGCTCGCGCAGCTCGGAATCCTCGTGGCCCCTGGTGAGTTCTACGGCCCGCGCGGTTTGCAGCACGTGCGAATTGCGTTGACGGCCACCGACGAACGGATCGCCGCGGCCGTCGAGCGGCTCGCCGCGTAACGGGCATTGGCCCACCGTTTCGGTGTCGGAATGGACCACCGAAGGACCAGAGAGCGGCGCTAGCGTTCAAGACATGCTGCCGCCGATCGGCCCGTCACCGACGAACGTACTCGATGTGCTGCTGGACGAAACACCGCGCATCGCACCGAATTCGGCGGCGATGGTCGCAACCGTCGCGATTCCGCCGGGGGATGCGGGTTCGGGACCGCACCGGCATTCCGGCCCGGTGTTCGGCTACGTGCTCGAAGGCGAGATCCTGTTCGAACTCGAAGGTGAACGGCCGTATCCCATCAAGGCGGGCGAGGCGTTCTGGGAACCGGGCTTCGATGTCGTGCACTACCAGGCGGCCAACTTGCGCACCGACATCCCCAGCAAGTTCGTGGTGTTCATGCTCGGTGCGCCCGACGCGCCGATGATGACCTATCTCGACGAAGCGGAGATCGAGGAGCGCAAGCACCTGCGGTGCTCGACCTGAGGTCGAACCTGCAATACCGTCGCGACATGAGCGATTACGACGTGGAGGCCGTCGACCGGCTGCCCTTCACGACCCCGGAGAAGTCGGCGCGCTACCGCACCGAGGACTACCAGGGAGCCGTGGGTCTCAACTGGTATGCAACCGATCCCACCCTGCAGACCACCATGGCCTACTACCTGCAGCCCGAGGAGCTCACGGTCGTCGAGCCGCACCTGACGCGCATCGGCGAGCTGATGGGCGGCCCGGTCGCGCGGTGGGCCGACGAAACCGACCGCAACCCCCCTCGGCTCGAGCGATACGACCGGTGGGGACACGACGTCAGCCACGTCATCATGCCGCCGTCGTTCATCGCATCAAGGCGCGCCGTGCTCGACGCCCAGCAGGTTCTGCGAGACGATGCGCGCCGTGCGGGCATGAACTCGTCGTTGCCCCTTTTCGCGTCCAACTATCTGCTCAACCAGGCCGACATCGGGATGGGCTGCGCGCTCGGCACCGGCGGCGGCATGGTGAAGGCTTTGGTCGCCGCGTACGCGCCGACGGATGTCCGCGACCATGTGCTGGCCAAGTTCGAGTCGGGCGAGTGGGAGGGCGAGACGGCGCAGCTGCTGACCGAGCGGACCGGCGGGTCCGACCTCGGGGCGCTCGAGACGACGGCCACGCGCAACGGAGATGCCTGGCTGCTCAACGGATTCAAGTGGTTCGCGTCGAACTGCAACGGGCAGGCGTTCGTCGTGCTGGCCAAGCCCGAAGGGGCGCCCGACTCGAGCCGGGGCGTCGCGACATTCCTTGTGTTGCGCACCCGTCGCGACGGCTCACGCAACGGTGTGCGCGTGCGGCGGCTCAAAGACAAGCTCGGAACCCGCTCGGTCGCCTCGGGCGAGATCGAATTCGTCGACGCCGAGGCGTTTTTGCTGTCCGGCGAGCCGAGCGACGAGGCGGGTCCGTCCGACGGCAAGGGGCTCGGCCGGATGATGGAGCTGACCAACGCGGCTCGGCTTGGCATCGCGCTGTTCGCGCTCGGCAACGCGCGACGGGCTCTTGTCGAGTCCCTGTGCTACGCCAGGCGCAGGCAGGCGTTCGGTGACGCGCTGATCGACAAGCCGTTGATGCGGCGCAAGTTGGCCGAGATGATCGTCGACGTCGAAGCCGCTCAGGCGCTCGTGTTCGACGGCACCGGCGCCGCCAACCACCGGCAGCCGCGGCAAGTTCGTCAGCGCATCGCCGTTCCCGTCACGAAGATGAAGGTGTGCAGGCTCGGTATCACCATGGCGTCCGACGCGATCGAAATCCACGGCGGCAACGGCTATATCGAGACCTGGCCGGTGGCGCGGATACTGCGCGACGCGCAGGTGAACACCATCTGGGAGGGCCCCGACAACATCCTCTGCCTCGATGTGCGGCGCGGCATCGAACGCGGCCAGGCGCACGAGCCGCTACTGCAACGTCTGCACGACGCGGTGTCGGTGTCCGATGCCGACGACACCGCCGCGCTCGTGGGACGGCGTATCGAGGACCTCGACGCGGCCATCACGGCGTGGACCAAGTTCGACGGCGCGGTCGCCGAAGCGCGGCTGTTCCCGCTCGCCCAGTTCATGGGCGACGTCTACGCCGGCGCACTGCTGACCGAACAGGCCGCCTGGGAGCGAGCCGAAAACCGTACGGACCGAAAGGCTCTCGTCGCCCGGCTCTACGCGCAGCGCTACCTCGCCGACCGCGGCCCGCTCCGCGGACTGGACGCCGACGGCGACGAGGCCATCGAGCGGTTCGACGAACTGGCCGCCGGGGCGCTCGCGAGCTAACCCCGCTCGGTGGCGCGCAGGCCAAGCGCGAGGACCAGCCGATCCTCCGGGTCGTCCAACGACGTCGACAACAGCTTCTCGACGCGACGGATGCGGTAGCGCACCGTGTTCGGGTGCACGTGCAGCAGCTGCGCCACCGCGGCGATGTCACCGAAGCCGTCCAGATAGGCGGCCAGCGTGTCGGCCAGCATCGGGTCATGTGCGCGCAATGTGCGCACCCGCGGGTCGACGAGCCTCTGCTGTCCGGCAACGTGCGCGACGATCTCGTCGAGCAGCACCGTGGTGTGTGCTTCGTCCAACGACGTGACCTGACCGATGGCGCCCGGGTGACGCTGGGCGCTGTCGAACACGCGGTCCACCTCGGCGCGCGCCGCAGCCGCGCCGGCCAGGCCGGCCAGCGGGGCAGCGATCACCGCCCGCAGCGTCAGACCCAGCTCGCGGTGCAGTGCGGCGACCATTCCGCGTACCCACGACATCAATGACGATGTCGCCCCGATCTTCGGCAACAGCACGTACGCCCGCTCGCCGGTGGAGGCCACCTGGGCGTCAGCGCGAAAAGCGCTGGCGCTCAACGCGATCACATTCGCGGGTACGGCCGTGCCTTCGGCGCGGAACCCGACCAGCGCCGCACGGCCGTTGACGTCCACACCGAGCTCGCCGGCGATCGCGCCGATGTCGACGCTGTCCTCGCCGAGCCCGAGCAGCTCTTGAACGAGCATCGTGTGCGTCGACGGGGCGGCCGCCAGCCGCGACATGATCCGCGCCGCCAGCACCGCTCCGCCGCGCAACACCTCCTCGACATCGTCGGCCAACGGCGCCGAGCCCTGCTGCAGCCAGATCGTGCCCGCGAAGCCGGGCGGGCGCCGCGGGTCCGTCGCGGGAAGGTGAATGCCGACGGCGAGCCGTGGCCGCAGACCCAACTCGGGGCGTTCGTCGACGCGGACGACGTCGCCGCTGGCCTGCAGCGCGTCGAAGATGCCCCATTGGCCGATCCACTCCAGATGCTCGGGTGGGCCGGCCCGACCGAGGATGGTCAGCCGACGCAGTTCGTCGGCTTCGTCGCTGGACGCCGAGTACGCCAGCATGTGCGACTGGTCGTCCTCGATGCTGATCATGCCGTGGGTGCGGTCGGCGATCGACTGCGCCAGCCCGAACAGGTCGGTGCCGGAGTCGTTGAGCGGGTCGCCGCGGTCGCCGTGGTGCTCGAACGCGTGATTAACGAGCTTGTAGAGCAGCTCCCACCGGGCGCGCGGTTCGACGGCGACCACCGCCGTGCCGAGCGCGGCGGCCGCCTTCACCGCGTCGGTCGACGGTTCTTTGACGAAAATCGCGGCGGGCGCCTTCCCGGTGCCGCGGACCTGCTGCGCGATCCAGGCCACCGCTTCCGCGTCCGACACGCCGAGCAGGAAAAACAGGTCGGCGGATCCGGCGCCGACGGCGAGCCCGAGCCGGATGTCGTCGACGTCGACCAGCGCAACCGAGGCGACCGGCATGTCCAGCCCGCGAGGGGCATCCACCAGCGTCACCATCGTCCGGTCGAGGGCCAGCAGCAGCTGCCCGAGTGATAGTCCGCCGACCCGTTCCGCCATCGACAACTCCTTTGTCCGATTCGACTATAAATCGACAGAGGCATTGTCCGATCGACCATCGGTTAGTAACACCCGAAAAGGGGATCCTTACTGCATGGATGCCGTCACAGAGGTTCCCACGCCTGCCAACGAGCCGGTTCTGGAATACGCGCCGAACAGCCCCGAACGCTCCCGACTGGTCACCGCACTCGACGAGCTCGGTGGCGACCCGATCGACCTGCCGCACGTCATCGGCGGCACCCATCGGATGGGCGGGGGCGACCGTATCGACGTCGTGCAGCCTCATCGCCACTCCGCCAAGCTCGGCACGCTCACCAACGCCGAGCACTCCGACGCCACCGCCGCCGTCGAAGCGGCCATGACCGCGAAGGATGCGTGGGCCAACACCCCGTTCGACGAGCGGGCAGCGGTGTTTCTTCGCGCGGCCGACCTGCTGGCCGGCCCCTGGCGCGAAAAGCTCTGCGCCGCAACGATGCTCGGCCAGTCGAAGTCTGCCTACCAGGCCGAGATCGACGCCGCCTGCGAGCTGATCGACTTCTGGCGGTTCAATGTCGGCTTCGCTCGGGAGATCCTGGCTCAGCAGCCGATCAGCAGCCGTGGGGTGTGGAACCGCTCCGACTACCGGCCGCTCGACGGCTTCGTCTACGCCATCACGCCGTTCAACTTCACCGCGATCGCGGGCAACCTGCCCAGCGCGCCCGCGCTGATGGGCAATACCGTGGTGTGGAAGCCGTCGCCGACGCAGACGTTCGCCGCCTACCTGACGATGCAGCTGCTCGAGGCTGCCGGCCTGCCACCGGGCGTGATCAACTTGCTCACGGGCGACGGTGTCGCGGTATCCGATGTGGCGCTGGCCGATCCGCGGCTGGCAGGCATTCACTTCACCGGGTCCACTGCCACGTTCCAGCATCTGTGGCGCGAGATCGGCACGAACATCGACCGCTATCACGGCTATCCGCGACTGGTCGGCGAGACCGGCGGCAAGGACTTCGTGCTGGCTCATCCGTCGGCGAGGCCCGACGTGTTGCGGACCGCGCTGATCCGCGGCGCCTTCGACTACCAGGGCCAGAAGTGCTCGGCCGCGTCGCGCGCATTCGTTCCGCGCTCGGTGTGGCAGAAGATGGGCGACGACTTCCTCGGCGCCACCGAGGCGCTGCGCTACGGCGACGTCACCGATCTGACCAACTTCGGCGGCGCCCTCATCGACGATCGTTCGTTCGCCAAGAACGTCAAGGCCATCGAACGCGCGAAGGGCGCGTCCGGTGTCACCGTCGCCGCCGGTGGCGAATACGACGACAGCGAAGGCTATTTCGTGCGGCCGACGGTGCTGCTGTCCGACGACCCAGGCGACGAGTCGTTCTCGACCGAGTACTTCGGGCCCATTCTGTCGGTGTACGTGTATCCCGATTCGGACTGGGAGCAGATGTTCGAGATCGTCGACAGCGGCGCAAAGTACGCGCTGACCGGTGCCGTGATCGCCGACGACCGTGACGCGGTGCTGCAGGCCCAGAGCAGGCTGCGCTTCGCGGCGGGCAATTTTTACATCAACGACAAGCCCACCGGGGCCGTCGTCGGCCAGCAGCCATTCGGAGGGTCGCGAGCATCGGGCACCAACGACAAGGCCGGTTCGGCGCTGAACTTGCTGCGGTGGACGTCCGCGCGGTCGATCAAGGAGACGTTCGTTCCGGCCACCAATCACACCTATCCGCACATGGGGGGGAAGTGATGGCGGAGTTCTTCCACCGGGTCGCGCGCCCGGCGATTCTGGCCGCCAGCCGGTCGGACGGCCTGCGACGCACCGCCGAGCGGCTACCGGTGACACGTAATGTGGTGCACCGCTTCGTGCCGGGTGAATCGGTGAACGACGCGTTGAACTCCGTTGGCCAGCTAAGGGATAGCAACCGCCTGGTCAGCATCGACTATCTGGGTGAGGACACCACGGTTGTCGAGGACGCCGAGAACACAGTGCGGGCCTACCTCGAACTGCTCGATGCGCTCGGCGCCCGCGACGAGTCACGCAGCATCGAAGTGCGTCCGCTCGAGGTGTCGCTGAAACTATCGGCTCTCGGTCAGGCCCTGCCCCGCGACGGCGAGAAGATCGCGCTCGAGAACGCCCGAACCATCTGCGAGAGGGCACAGCGCGCCGGAGCGTGGGTGACCGTCGATGCCGAGGACCACACCACCACCGACTCGACGCTGTCGATCGTGCGCGATCTTCGCGTCGACTTCCCTTGGCTGGGAACGGTTTTGCAGGCGTACCTCAAGCGCACGGAGGCGGACTGCGAGGAGTTCGCCGCGGCGGGCGCGCGAATCAGGTTGTGCAAGGGCGCCTACGACGAACCGGTATCGGTGGCCTTCCGCGACCGCGAAGAGGTCACGGCCTCCTACCTACGGTGTCTGCGTGTGCTGATGGCTGGGTCGGGATACCCGATGGTGGCGTCGCACGATCCGGAGATCATCGAAGCCGTGCCCGCGATGGTGCACGAGAACAACCGGGGCGTCGGCGATTTCGAATACCAGATGCTCTACGGCATCCGCGATGCCGAGCAGCGCAGGCTGGCCGACGCGGGCAACCACGTCCGGGTCTATGTCCCGTTCGGCACGCAGTGGTACGGCTACTTCGTCCGCAGGATCGCCGAACGACCCGCGAACCTGACATTCTTCCTGCGTGCCCTCGCCGAGCGCCGACACTGATCGCGTGGTGTAACCCGCCGCCCTATCAATGGGCATGAACAGATTCGCGATCGTAAGTGGCATTGTCGGTATTTCCGCGGCGGCGTTGGGGTTGCCAGGTGTTGCTGCGGCGGCCCCCAGCGGTCCCGGGTCGGCCAGCGACGTCGTGCAGAGCCTGAAGGACCAGGGTTACAACGTCATGATCAACGGCTCGACCCCGGGTCCGCTGTCCGAGTGCACAGTTACCGGTGTTCACAATCCCGACACGACGGGTCGCGCCGTGGCCTTGACGACGGTGTACGTCGACGTCGAGTGCCCCGGTACCAACAATTGACCGGTGAGACTGCGCACAGATCGCGAAACGGGCGGAATTCGCGATCTGTCAGCAGTCTCGGGCTATCCCGTCAGCGGGAACGAATGATGTTCGTGCGCAACGACCCACCGGCCATCGATCTTGCGGAGCCCGACCGTCATCCGCAACCGATTGTCGGGATTGGCCGCGAAGTCCGCCGCCGTACCGCAGCGCAATAACCCGTATGCGAAAGCCACGTCGGCCCCCGCCACGACGTCGAGCTCGAGAAGTTCGACCTGCGCGCCCTGGCTGATCCACTCGAAGAACGGCGGCCAGGTGTCCCGGTATGCATCGATGCCGCGTACGCCGTTGTACGGCGGCGGAACGTCGAACTGCACGATGTTCGGGTCATGTTCGGCGAGAACGCCTTCGAGATCCTGCGCCTGGATCGCCTCGACCCAGCGGGTGATCTGGCCGCGGATTGCCGCTTCGTCAGTCATGGTGTCCCTTCTCGTATTTGGTGGCACCGCCGGGCTCGTCAGTGCCGAACGCGTACACGGTTTCCGGCTCGATCCGGAAGACCCACCACGGCGGTGGGCCCGCCGACGGTGCACTGTACTCAGCAGTCACCGCATCGCCGTCAACCTCTGCGGGCCAGCCGTTTCGGCGGTACGCCTCGACGACGGTGTTCAATTCCGACGGATCGGTGACGCGCTGGGCACGACCCTCGACCACGAGGTCGAACTGTTTGGTGGCGGTGCTGAGGACACAGAGCGGGTTCGCCCCGATATTGCGCGACTTCCTGGTCGCCGGGCCGGAGGTGAAGTACAGGACTCCGTCGAGCTGGACGGTACCGAGCGGCCTCACATGGGAGGTGCCGTCGGGATTGGTGGTCGTGAGCCACGATGTGTGGCGGTCGGGCCCGCCGGTGCCGGGGGCCTGCGTGTGGTCGGTGGCCAGCGTCCGGCGCACCCGTTCCCATTCGATGACCGGCAAGCCGTAGCCGCTGATATTGCGCTGCGTAACAGACATGTCTAGGTAGACCTGCGGCGGTCGCGGAACTCATCGCGCGGCCGCTGTAACGCTTTCGCGTTCCACGTGCACTGCAACGTAGACCGTAACGGTTACGGGCAGGAGAAAGGACACGTCAATGAAGATTCCGAAGTCCGCGATCGCGTGGGGATTGTTGTGTGCACTGGTAATCGCTGGATTCATCTTCGCGGGATCGGCAGCCGCCGCGCCCAGTGGCCCCGGATCGGCTGGCGACGTCGTGAAAAGCCTTCAGGCGCAGGGTTACAACGTGATGCTCAACGGCGCACAGGTCGGTCCGCTATTCGCATGCGCGGTCACCGGCGTGCACAACCCGGCCGGGCCCGACTCGATCGACGCCATGGCGGCGAAACAGTTCACCACGGTGTATATCGACATCTCCTGCCCGTCCACCAACAACTGAAACCGTCGCT
>JBKPSU010000220.1:0-22175 GCA_046735135.1 Actinomycetota bacterium | reverse complement strand
GCCCGCGGCCTCGCCGACGAGGTGCTTGCGCACGCCCACCGGGCGCCGGGCGTCTCGATCTTCGCCGGTGCCCGAATCGACCTGACACACCTGCGTTCGGAGTACCGATTCGTGGCGGTCACGCCGCAGACCAACGTCGACAAGGCGCTCGCGGAATATGCCGATATCCAGGGAGCCGACATCCGTCGCGGATTCGAAGTGGTTGCCCTCGACCAGGATTCCGACGGGGTGACAGTCACTGCGCGACCGAAGGACGATGACGATCCCGCGCGCCGCCGCACGTGGCGTGCGGCATATGCGATCGGCGCCGACGGCGCACACAGCACCGTGCGCGGCCTGGTCGGTGCGGATTTTGCTGGCGAGACGATCCTGTCGTCGGTCGTCCTCGCCGACGTCAAGCTGGCTGACGGGCCGACGAGCGGTGAACTGACCCTCGGTAGCACGCGAGACGTGATCGGGTTTCTCGCACCGTACGACCTGGGCGACGCCGGCGGCGCGTGGTACCGGGCGATGGTGTGGGATCGCAAGCATCAGGTCCCCGACTCCGACCCCGCCTCCCCCGCCGAAGTCGTCGACGTGCTCACCAGGGCAATGGGTCGCGACGCCGGGGTGCGCGAGGTCGGCTGGTTGTCACGCTTTCACTGCGACGAGCGCCAGGTTGACCAATACCGTTACGGCCGTGTGTTTCTCGCAGGCGCCGCCGCCCATGTGCATTCGCCGATGGGCGGGCAGGGCATGAACACCGGAATACAGGACGCCGCCAATTTGGCCTGGAAACTCGACGCGGTTCTCGGCGGCGCTCCCGACGACGTGCTCGACACCTACCAGGGCGAACGCCATCCCATCGGGAAACGCGTTCTCCGACATTCCGGCTTGATGGCCAGAGGCGTCACCCTGTATCCGCGGATCGCGCGCCGATTACGAGATCTGCTCGCGCCGAGGCTGCTTCGCCATCCGCAGGTGCGTAACGCCGTCGCGGGCAGCTTCGCAGGTACCGAGTTGAAATACCCGCACAACCATGGAGAGGACCGCCTCGTCGGCACCAGGGCCACGGAAATACCTCTCCGACAGGGAAAGCTGACGCAACTACAACGCTCAGCGGGATTCGTGCTGATCCGCGAGCACGGCACCGGTCCGGGCGACGTTCCCGGCCTCGTCGAATCCGAGCGCACCGACGCCGGGCCGACAGTGCTCGTTCGGCCCGACGGGTACATCGCGTGGGCGGGATCATCATCCGACCGCGAGGGCCTGACCGCAGTGCTGTCCCGGTGGACCGGAACTAGTTGTCGGGCAGGATCTTCGCGGCTACGACCGCTGCGATGACCACGAGCCCCACGATGGTCAGGGCGACCGCGACCCAGCCGTGCCCGTCGTAGGCCACCCCGCCGAACCAGCCGAAGACACTCGAGCCGCCGTAGTAGAACAGGTTGTAGAGCGACGAGGCCTGTGCCTTGCCGACCGGGGCCGACCGGCCGGTCCACCCCGATGCGATGGAGTGGGCGCCGAAGAAGCCTGCGGTGGCGATCAACAAGCCGGCGAGGACGACGAACAGGTTGTCGCTCATCGTGATTGCGACGCCGAAGGCCATGATCGCGGCAGAAACCAGCAGCACGCGCTTGCGCCCGAACCGCGTGGCTTCCGCACCGGCGCGAGCCGACGCCCAGGTGCCTGCGAGGTAAGCGACGAACACCAGGCTGACGACGAACGGCGGCAGGTGAAACGGCGCTCCGGTCAACCGGAAGCCCAGGAAGTTGTAGAGCGCCACGAATCCACCCATGAGCAGGAATCCCTGCGCGAAGAGCGCGAGCTGCCGCGGTGAGCGGAGGTTGGCCATCAGCCGCTGGACAAGGGTGCCCTCGGCATTGGCGCCCGAATCCTTCGAGGGGATGAAGCCCATCGGCAGGGGCGCAAGCTTGACGAAACCAAGCGCGGCGACACAGCACAGCACTGCGACGGTGAAGATGCCCATCCGCCATCCGGCAATTTGCGCGACGGGGCTGGATATCACCCGGCCCAAGAGGCCGCCGATGGAGGTGCCTGCGACGAACGTGCCCGCCGCCCTCGCCGCGTGCGTGGGATCGATTTCCTCGGTGAGGTAGGCGATCGCGATCGCCGGCACGCCGCCGATCAGCAGGCCTTCCAGGAATCGCCCGGCAAGCAGTAACTGATAGGTGGGCGCGAACGGGACGAGCAGGCCGACCACGGCCGCAACGGTGACCGAGAGCGTTATCGCCCTGACCCGGCCGATACGGTCGGCCAGCGTGGACCACGGGATCACGCCGATGGCCAGGCCGATGGTGGACGCCGAGATCGTCAGCGCCGCGGTGGCCGCCCCGATATGCAGGTCGCGCGAGATCATCGGGAGGACGGCCTGAGGCGAGTACAGCTGAGCGAAGGTCGCCACGCCTGCGCAGAACAGCGCGGCGAGCAGTCGGCCGTATGCGGCTGATCCGCGGGAATGTCCTGTCCAAACTGCCGGTGCGCTCTGTTCGATGGTCATGAAAAGAACGCTAGAAGAGCTGCGCTAATGTGTCCAATGCATAGTTTTCGCAGTTTCTATGCGTCTGACGCATCATCGCTGAGAAACTCCGCGAACCGCTTCGCGGGGGGCGGCAATATCCTTTTCCGGTCCCATACCCAACCCACCTCGCGCTTGGCTCCCGCGTTCGTCAGCGGAACGTGAACGGTTTTGGACCTGCTGCCGTCACGCGGAATGGGCACGACCGCGACGCCGAATCCTGCCGCCACGAGGCCTTCCACCGATGGGATCTCGGTGGCCTCGAACACGATGTCGGGATGGACGCCGTCCTCTGCCAGCAATTGGTCGGTGAGCTGCCGCAATCCCGCTTGCTCGCCGAGTGCGACGAACGGCTCGCCCGCCGCCGCTGATAGCCGCACTCTGGCGCGGGTGGCCAACCGGTGGCCCCGGGGCACGGCAAGGCACAGTTGGTCGACATACAGCCGGCGCCAGCCGAAGCCGGGCGCCTCGGGCCTTGGCGCGGTTATCGCGATATCGGACTGGCCGTCGAGCACCCGCTGGGCGATCTCCTGCGCAGGACCCTGAAAAAGATCGAAGCCGACCGCGGGCGCCGACTCGCGGAAGCGGCGCAGCTGTTCGGGCACATACCAATTCGCCAGAGAATGCAGGAAGGCCAGGCGAACCCGCCCGGTGTCCGGGTCGCGCAGGGCGGCAATGCGATCGGTGGCCGCCCTCATCTCCGCGATGCTGCGCCTGGCGTGCTCGAGCATGATCTGGCCGTAGGCGTTCAGCCGCAGCCGCCGATTGACCCGGTCGAACAGCGGTGCGCCCGCCTCGCGCTCGAATCGAGCAAGGGCCCGCGACAACGTCGGCTGGCTGACTGCCAGCTCGACGGCAGCGTCGGTGACGTGTTCGGTCTCCGCGAGTACGACGAACCAGCGCAGTTCCTCGAGGTTCACCGTTCGACCATAACTACACTGCCTGCATTCAGAAGAGGCGCAAACCAGACCCGGAGGGACGCCGCGTCGAACTGTGCGACGCGGCCATCCAGCTGTTGGCCGATCACGGCGCCAACGGTGTGACGCACCGCAAGGTGGACCGCCAAGCAGGTGTTCCCGACGGCACCACGTCCTTCTACTTCCGCACTCGACTGGCTCTGCTCCGCGGCGTCGCAGAACGCGTGGCCGAACTCGATCTGGCCGACCTGCGATCGGCGACCAAAAGCGACGGGGCAAGCGCTTCGGCTAGCTCGCAACTGGCCAAGGTCGTCGTGCGATCCGGGACTGAACCATGGCGAAGCCGAACCAAAGCCCGCTACGAACTGATGCTGCAGTCGGGGCGCGACCCCGAACTGGTCGACGCATTCGAACAGAACCTCGATTTGTTCACCCAGCTCCACCGCGACATCGTGCTGCGGCTCCAACCTCCCGGCAGCGACGCCGCCGAAGGCGTGATCGAGGACGAAACCCTCGTCACGATGATGTTCGTCAACGGCTTATTGATGAGTTTTGCGCGCGGCGACCATCCGGTGCAGAGCGCGGAGGAACTCGACCGGCTGTTGTCGGCGATCGTGGCAGGTATGACAGGATCGACAGACGCGTCTCTACGATAGTAGAGTGCTCCCAACCCCAGCGACGCGAGGAGGAGAACCACATGGGAGGTCGGCCGATCCGGTTCGGTACCGGCGGGGGCCGAGTCGCCGATCCTGCGCGCCTGATCGCGGCCGCCCGCCGTGCCGAGGAGATCGGCTACTCCACGTTCTCGATGGCCGACCACTTCCACATGCCCTTCTCGCCCTTGATCGCGCTTGCGGCGGTGGCCGATGCGACGACCACGCTGCGGGTCACGCAAACCGTTCTCGCCCATGACTTCCGCAGTCCCGCGGTCGTTGCCAAGGACCTGGCCACGCTCGACGTGCTGTCCGGCGGGCGAGTCGAAGTCGGGGTCGGAGCAGGCTGGATGCAATCCGAATACGTCCAGGCGGGAATCCAGTTCGACGCCGCCGGAGTCCGCATCGCGCGTCTCGACGAATACCTCACCGTTCTCAAGGGGCTCTTCGGCGACGAGCCGTTCAGCTTCTCCGGCGAGCACTTCACGATCTCCGCGCTCGACGGCACGCCCAAGCCCATCCAACGGCCAGCACCGCCAATCCTTGTCGGCGGCGGCGGGACCAAGCTCCTCGCCGTCGCCGCCCGGCAGGCGGACATCATCCAGGTGATGCCGCGGATGCGACCGCCTGGCCAACCGATAGACCCGACGCAGTTTTCCGCCGCTGTCTACCGGGGGAAGATCGACCACATCAAAGCCGTTGCAGGTGATCGGTTTCCGGACATCGAACTGGGCACCCAGTTGCTGGCGGCCGCGGTGACCGACGATGTGGACGCTGTGCTCGACGACGTCGCCGCCGGCCACGGAATCTCCGCAGAGGCACTACGCACGTCCCCACTTGTCGCCGTCGGCTCGCTGAGCGAGGTCTGCGACAAGCTGCTCGCCGTCAGGGACGAGTACGGGATCAGCTACTTCGCCTGCCCGTATGGCGCGAAGCCGTCATCATTGGCACCGATCATCGAGAAGGTGGCGGGCGCATAGTGGAGGCCGCCCATGCTGAGCGATGAGAAGATCCTCATCACAGGACCCGCGGGCCGGATCGCCTTCGGTATCGCGCAGTCCCTCGTCGGCGCCAACGAGGTATGGGGGATCGCCCGGTTCGGTGACCCCGCTACGCGCGACGCGGTCGAGTCGATTGGCGTCACCACCCGTACCGTCGACATCGCTGCGGGCCAGTTCGACGATCTGCCAACGGATTTCACCTATCTCCTTCATATCGCCGCCGATTTCAGCGCCGACGACTACGAGCGGTCGCTGACGGTGAATGCCGAGGGCACCGGTTTCGTGCTCGAACACTGCCGCAACGCCACGGCGGCCCTGGTCATGTCCACGGTCACGGTGTACAAGCCGCACCCCGATCCGTGGCACGCGTTCCGCGAGGACGACCCACCCGGCGATGCGATGGTGCCGACGCAAGCGCCGTACTCGATCGCCAAGATCGCGCAGGAGGCGGTGGCCCGCTATTGCGCCCGCTCGTTCGGCCTGCCGACCACTATCGCCAGGATGTGCGCCGCGTACGGCGAACGCGGCGGGATGCCTATCTGGCACATGCACGCGATCGCCGCGGGTGAGCCCGTTCGCACCCGTTGGAATCCGATGCCCTACAGTCCGATTCACGACGACGACATCAGCGCGCAGCTCGAGCCGCTGCTCGGCGAAGCCGGCGTGCCCGCGACCATCGTCAACTGGGGCGGCGACGACCCGGTCAGCGTCCAGCAGTGGACGACATACATGAACGAGCTCTTCGGGAGCGATGCGAAGGTGGTCGTCGAAGCGGCGCCCGGCGCGTCGATCGGATCGGTCGCCGACCACACCAGGCGCGCCGCGATCACCGGCCCGTGCCGCGTGCACTGGCGCGACGGGATTCGCCGTGTCGCAGAACAACTCTACCCAGACCGGGTCCGGAGCGCCGATGCCGGCTAGGACGCGACGCTACCCCACCGCCGATGCACTGATGGACGCGGCGGTGCGGGAAAGCGGGCTCACCGACTTCGGTCCGGGCGACTTTCGCGACGGCCTCGCCACGCTGCTGGACAGCCTCGAGCGCGACGGCGACCTGAACCCGGCGGCCGACGCTCGCGTGGTCGACGACTTTCGCAGGCGGTTGGTCAATCGGCTCGAGGTCGAGGCCTGGTACGCCGAGCATCCCGAGATCGATCAACTGCCGGTGTCGGGACCTGTCGACATCAACGGACTGCCCCGCACCGGAACCACGGCACTGGCCAACATGATGTCGCTCGATCCGCAATTCCGTTGCCTGCGCGGCTGGGAGCAGAACAAGCCATGCCCACCACCGACGACCCGCGACGAAGCCAACGATCCCCGCCGGATCGCTGCCGAGGAGTTCAACAAACAGCTGCCCCCCGAGGCCAAGGCGCTGCACCTGTATGACCTCGACGCGACGATGGAGGACACCGAGCTTCTCGGGATGGCGTTTCACGGCCAGGGTTACACGCTGCCGGTCTTCGGCTATCACGCGTGGTGGCGCCGCGCCGATCTGGCGCCCACCTACCTGTACCACCGGCGGGTGGTGAAACTCCTTCAGTCGCAACGGCCTCCGGATCTCTGGCTGTTCAAGGCGCCGCACCACATGTTCCACCTGGAGGCGATCACCGCCGCCTATCCGGATGTTCGGTTCGTGATGACCCACCGCGATCCGGCAAAGGTGGTGCCGTCCTACGTCAGCACGGTCAACATGTTCTTTCCGCCACCCGACGGCGAGCGTGACATGCGCAGGCTCGGCCGCGAAGTGTGCGAGCACCTGCGCGACGGGATGGTCAATACGATCGCGGCGAGGGACAGGCTCGGCGAGGAGCGCTTCATCGATGTCCATCACCATGAACTGGTCGCCGACCCGCTCGGCACGCTCGACCGCGTGTACCACTTCCTGCAGCTGCCGCTGGACAATGCCTTCCTGCAGTCGGTCACGCACTGGCAGCAACGCAACAAGGTCGGTACGCACGGCGTGCACCGCTACACCGCCCAGGAGTACGGCCTCGACCCGGCGCAGATCCGCGCCGATTATGACTTCTACATCGACCACTTCGACGTGAAGGTCGAATCGTGAACCACCACAACGGGAAAAGGACACCGTGATGAGCGCGCTGCCGAGTTGGGCCGACCAGATGAGGGCGCTGGAGAAAGTCAGCGACAACCTGATCGAGAAGTGGAGGCCCGACGGCGCGACCGAGGCCGAGACCCAGGACATGAACAAGCTGGCGTTGTCGATCCTGGCCAGCGGGTACCTTTGCCGCGTCTACACCGACGTTCGCCGGCCGGTGTTCATGCCGATGTGGAACTACGCGTTCAACCAGGGCGGCCCGAGCCCCGACTACGTCTACTCCACCGTCGAAATCGATCCGAAAGGCGTCTATTGCATCTCGGGATACCGGGGCACCACCCGGTTCACCGAGTTCACCCAGCAGGCCATCGACATGCTCAGCCCGGAGGCGATGGACGGCAAGTCTCCGCCGTACGCATTCACCAACGACCTCGACGAGCTGACCATCGGCGGCGACGGCTACTTCAGCGTCATCCTCTCCCCCGAACGACCGGCGGGTCACACCGGCGACTGGTGGCAGCTGCATGACCGGACCGCCCGAATCCTGATGCGCCGGTGCTCCTGCGATTGGAACCGGGAGATCGATGCGAGCGTGGCGATCGAGCGGCTCGACGAGGACGGCGCGGACATGGGGCCTGACGAGATCGCTCGCCGCTTCTCAGACCTGGCCGCATGGATCGAGGGCACGATCGCGTTCGACATGCGGCTCATCCGCTATTACCGCGAGCACCACGGCGTCAACACGTTGTTGCGCTCCGGCAAGATCGACGAGATGGGCGGACTGCCGAAACAGGCCTACTACGACGGTATCCACGAGATCGACGACACCGAGGCGCTGATCATCGAGACCGTGCTCCCGGAGAAATGCCGCTACTGGCAGGCCCTCGTCGGCGACGACCGGTTCTGCACCGTCGACTGGGTGAACCGGCAGTCGAGCCTCAACGACGTGCAGGCACGGATCGACAGCGACGGGAAGTTCCGCGCAGTGATTTCCCGACTCGATCCCGGTGTGCCGAACTGGCTCGACAAGGGGGACTACCCGTGGGGCATCATCCAGATGCGCTGGAATCAGGCGACCGACTATCCCGACCCCACCATCACGAAGGTGCCGTTCTCCGCGATCCGGAATCACCTGCCCGCCGACACCCCGACGGTGACGCCCGAGGAACGCAAGCAACACCTTCGCGTCCGGCGCGAGGGCGCACAGCTCCGGCGCATCTGGTGAGCACACCCCGGAATGACGACGGGCTGGAGCGCGCGATCCAGCTCGCGCTCGACAGCCTGCTGCAATCGTTGCAGCCGGAACGGTTGGGCGAGGACCTTTTTCGCGTTCACAGCGAGGCCAACCGGTTCGGGCGGGTCTTCGGCGGCCAGATGATCGCCCAGGCGATGAACGCCGCTGCCGCCACCGTCGGCGACAAGCCGCCGCATTCGCTGCACGCCTATTTCGTGAAGTCGGGATCTCCCGACCAACCGCTCGACGTTGCGGTCGAGCGGGTACGCGACGGCCGGTCGATGGCTGCCCGCCGCGTCACCGTGACACAGTCTTTCGAACCGTTGCTCATTGCAATGGTGTCGTTTCACGACAACCCTGCCGAGCCGGAGTTCGCCGAACCTGCGCCACCGGGGCCCGATCCCGACGGGCTGCCGCGCCTGCAGGACTGGGTGGACAGTGCGCCGCCGGAACTCCGGGACAGGGCGCGGACGTGGATCAGCCGGCCGCCGCCGGTGGAAATGCGCGTCGGCGAGCCGACGTATTTCTTCGGCGGATCCCGTGCCAACGGACCACGGTCGCACTGGATGCGATTGCCGCGCGACATCGGTGACGACCCGGTGCTGCACAGCGTGCTGCTCGCGTACTCCAGCGACTACCTGCTCCTCGACGTTGCCCTGCGTTCGCATCCCGACCCCATCACCGTCGAATCGACAACGGCGTTCAGCCTCGACCACTCGTTGTGGCTGCATCGGCCGGTGCGGTTCGACGCGTGGCATCAGCACTCCTGTCAGCTGGTCGCCATCTCGGGTGACCGCGGGCTGGTGCGGGGGGCCATCCACGACATTGACGGTCGACTGGTGGCCAGCACTAGTCAGGAGGTGCTCATCCGTGCCAACCGCTGATCCCATGCCGCAACGCCTTTTTCAGCAGGCCTGGCCCGACGGCGACTACCGGATGTTCCAACTCGGTTTCGTCGTCGATGATCTATTGGCTGCGGCGCGCCGCTGGGTCGAGGTGTTCGGCGTTGGACCATTCCACATCATGCCGCGGGTGAAGAACAGTTGCCGCTATCGTGGCGCCGACGGGACGGTCGACATCCACATCGGTGTCGCTCAGGCCGGCCCAGTGCAGATCGAGCTGATTCAGGACTTCACCGACGGGCCGAGCGTGTTTCACGATCTACGAGATCTGTACGACGCCAACAACACCGGCTTCCATCAGATCTGCACCGTGACACGTGACTACGATGGGAAGAAGGCGCACTACGAGTCGTTGGGTTACGAGCTCGCATGCGAATTAACCTCGCCGGGCCAACGTGTCGCGTTCTTCGACACCTTCGACGAGTTCGGGTTCTTCACCGAAGTCGCCGAGGAGAAGCCGAGCTTTCAGGTCAACCTGTCCAAGGTTTCGCAGACCTGCGCCGACTGGGATGGCACCGATCCGGTCCGGATCCTCACCCGCGAGGGCTACCGCACGCCTTGAAGCGCCGTCCGTTGATGTCCAAACGTGGTGACTGTGCGGAATCGGAGGGTTGGCGGCCGATTCCTCTCCGAACCGCACAGTCGACGGTGTGCCCTAGCGCGCCATATGCAGCGCCGCGCGATGGCTGAACAACAGCGAAGCGCCGATCGGGTTCCCTCCGCCCGGGTAGGTGGCACCTGACACTGCGGCCATGGTGTTTCCCGCCGCGTACAGACCGGGGATCGGCCGGTCGTCGGCGTCCAACACACGGGCATCCACATCGGTGCGCAGCCCGCCCTTGGTGCCGAGGTCCGATAACCCGAACGCAGCCGCACGATAGGGCGGTGTGTCGATCGGCACCAGAGGCGACGCGCCACCGGTGAACGCCCGGTCGAAGGACTCGCGACCACGACCGAAGTCCTCATCATCGCCGCGCTCAGCGAAAGTGTTGAAGCGACGCACTGTCTCGGCGAGATTGTGGGCGGGAACACCGATTTGGTCCGCGAGATCAGCCAGGGTGTCCGCCTCCCGCCACACCCCCGCGGACACATACGCACTCGTCGGCGCGAACGACACGTTGGGCGCCATGACCGGTGGCTGTTCGCCGTTGCGACTGTCGTAGATCATCCAGTAGCGCGGACTGACGCTGCCTTCGCTCATCGCGCGGATGATCTCGCGGGCCGCCCTGTCGTAGGCGGTGGACTCGTTGACGAACCGGCGGCCGGCCTTGTCGATGAAGATCCCGCCGGTGAAACACAACGCGAACGCCGCCCGTCCGTCGGGATGGACCAATCCGGGCGACCACCAGGCTTGGTCCATCAGGTCGGTGCTCGCACCCACAGCGATCGCCGCCCGATGCGCGAGACCCAGACTGCCGGGCGCGCCCATGGTATCCAAAGCCGTTCCCGGGACGCCGCATTCGGATCTCATCGCGTCGTTCTGCTCGAATCCGCCCGCTGCCAGCAGGACTCCGCGACGCGCCCGAATCTCCCGCCGGTCGCCGCCAGTCTCGACGACCGCACCCGCGACGCGGCCGTCCGCAACGATCAACTCGACGAGGGTGGTGTTCAAATAGGCTGCGACATCCGTGTTGTCGGCCATCGCGGCGAGGAACCGGCCGATGACCGCCCGGCCACCGGTGAGCAGGTCGGGCGGCGGCGCGCCCAGGCGTTCATGGTCCAGCGGTCCACGCACCTGGCCCTGGAACCGGCCGAGGCGATTGTCGGGCACCGCCCGCGAAACGATGTGACGCATGCCGTCATTGCGGGCTCCCGCCACCGCGCTGTAGTAGTCGGGCCACGGCAAAATCTTGAACGCAAAATGCTCGTCGCGCTCGAGGTATTCGATCAGCGCGGCGCCTCCGCGCACATATGTCTCCTGCAGCTCGGCCGGTGTCCGGTCGCCGACGACGTTGCGGTAATACCGCAGCGCCTCCTCGATGGTGTCGTCGACACCGGCGCGCACGAGTACGGGGTTGCACGGGTACCACATTCCCCCGCCGCCGGAGTATGCGAACGTGCCACCGAACTTGTCGGTCGCCTCCACGAGTGCCACCGAGAGTCCCTCGCGGGCTGCGGTATAGGCGCCAGCGAGGCCTCCCGCCGAGCCGGCGACGATGACGTCGACCGTCTCCTCGGGCGCGGTCACAGGTTCCTCGACCGGTTGACAAAGCGATCCTCCCGCGGCGAGAAGAGCCATCCGCCACCGGCTTTCGTGCCGCCGTCGACGGGAATGTTGTGCCCCGTGACGAACGCGGACTGATCGGAGGCCAGAAACAGCGCGACGCGTGCCTGGTCTTCCGGCCAGCCGACCCGGCCCACGGGCGCCCACGACGCCCAGAGCTCGTCGACGTCCTCGTAGCCGGTGAGGTAGTCAACCTGCGGGGTCTGCGCCAGGTCGGTGCCGATACCGTTCACGCGGATTCCGTGACGGCCGAGATCAACGGCGAGACAGGTGGTGAAGTGCGCGGCCGCCGCCTTCATGGCGCCGTACACCGGGTCTTTGGGGTATCCGCGCATGCCCTCGACGGAGTGCACCGTGACGATGCTGCCGCGGTGCGCCTTGATCATCGACGGCACGAACGCCCTCGTGACGGCGAAGACGTGGTGCAGGTTGACGTCGTACATCGCCCGCCAGGAGTCGGGAGTGGACCGATGGAAGGCCACGAGGGGGCGATAGTCGCCGACGTTGTTCACCAGTACGTCGACCCGGCCGTGCGTGTCCAGTACGGCGGTGGCGAAGCGAGCCACGTCGTCCTCGACGGTGACGTCAACGACATCACTGCGCAGAGATCCGCCCGCACTCGCCACCTCGTCGCGGATCCGGTCCGCGCGCACCCGATCGATTTCGGCGACCTCGACGAGTGCGCCGTGTTGGGCGAACAGGCGCGCGATGCCTGCGCCGATTCCGTCGCCTCCGCCGGTGACGACCGCGACCCGTCCGTCGAGCAGCCGATTCCAGTCGGTGATCTGCGGGACGCCATCGTCACCCGTCATAGCGTCGGACCTTACGCGGCGTGGGAGAGAATCGCTTTCAACATGACCGACAGCGAAAGTCCCGGCCCACCCCGGCGACGTCACATCGTGCGACTGGCTCTGTTCGCGGCGTTCCTGCTCGTGCTCTTCTATCTGGTCGCCGTCACCCGCATCGTCGACGTCGACGATCTGCGGCGCACCGTCGCGGCGACCGGACCCGCCGCTCCGGTGACCTATGTCGTGGTCTCCGCCGTCCTTGGTGCAGTGTTCGTGCCGGGCCCGATCCTGGCAGCCACGAGCGGCGTGCTGTTCGGACCGGTGCTCGGCCTGGCCGTCACCTTGGGCGCGACGGTCGGAACGGCGGTCATCGCCGGCCTGATCGGCAAGCGTGCCGGCCGCGACAGCGCCCGCGTACTGCTCGGCGCGGACCGCGCCGACGGGCTCGACCGGCTGATCGCGCGGCGGGGACTGTGGGCGGTCGTCGGTCAGCGGTTCATTCCCGGCGTCTCGGATGCGCTGGCCTCCTACGCCTTTGGGGCGTTCGGGGTCCCGATGTGGCAGATGGCGGTCGGCGCGTTCATCGGGTCGGTTCCGCGGGCGTTCGTCTACACATCGCTTGGCGCCTCGATTTCCGACCTGTCGTCGCCGCTGGCCTATGTGGCCATCGCGATCTGGTGCATGACGGCGATCATCGGCGCGTTCGCCACGCATCGTGGCTACCGGCATTGGCGGCGCCGCAATGATGCGACCGAGTGAGCGGATACTGTCCGTCCAACGTAGGGTGGCCTAACACGCGTGGATGAAAGGGCGACAAAATGGCTGGTGGACCGACTGATGCCGGCGGGCTGCGCCTCCTCGTGGTCGGCGCCTCCTCCGGCATCGGCCATGCGGTAGCGGTCAGCGCCGCCGCGCTCGGGGCCAAGGTGGCGGTCGCCGCGCGGCGGATGGAGTTGCTGGCCAAGCTGGCCGACGACGTGGGCGGCACCGCCTATGAACTCGATGTGGAGGACGCTTCGGCGGTCAACAGAGTCGTCAGCGCTGTGGGCCAAGCCCTCGGTGGACTGGACGCCGTCGTGTTCACCAGCACCGTCGTGCCCTTCGCGAACATCGAGGACACCGACGTGACGACGTGGCTGCACGCGTTCTCGGTCAACGCCGTCGGCGCGAACAACGTGCTGCGGGCCGCGCTACCCCATCTGTCGGAGAACGGTGTGGTTCTGATCGCGTCGAGTCACGACGTCGGCCGCCCCCGGGCCGGGGTCGCCGCATACAGCGCGAGCAAGGCGGCCTTGGACGAGATCCTGCACTCGTGGCGCAGCGAGCACCCGGAACTGTCGATCGTGCGGGTCGGCATCGGTCCGACGGCCGACACGGAGATCCTCCGCGGCGCGGACCGCGACCTGCTGTCGCTGCTGTTCCGGTCGTGGGTCGAACACGGCCAGCTTCCCGCACAGATGTCGGCGCTCGACGACGTCGCCAACACGCTTGTGTCACTGGCGATCACCGCGTTTTCGAACCCGAGCGTGGTCCCGGAGATAGTCCAGCTGTCTCCGCGCATCAGGAAAAGCTGAGTTCAGCCTACAATACTCAGGAATAAGTCTGCCGCCGCACCGATTGTTCCTCCTATGAGCGATCAACAGGAGCTACGCCAGATCCCGTTCACAGCTTTACGCCTGCGATACGGCAGCACGAAGACCTATGACGACGTTGTTGCCGAGTTGCTTGCCGACGTCGGCCATGAACCCGTGCTGATCAACGACATCGCCAAACAGTTCGACACCTGGGAGTCCTTCGAGCACGAGGTGCAATCCCACGTCGGGCCGAGCGGCTTCATGCTGTTCGCCGTGATAGACCACGGTGCGTGGATCAGGGAGACCGGGATCAACAGGAAGGTGCTGCGCGTTGTGATCGGCAATCCGCTGATTGCGATCACGATGCTGCGCCACGACGTGACCGCGGGACTCTTTGCACCCGTTGAACTCCTGATCACGGACGAGGATGACGGGCGAAGCGCGCTGACCTATGTCGCGCCGTCGTCACTGATGGTCGTCGAACCGAATGAGGCGCTCCGCGCGGCCGCACTGGAACTCGACGCGAAACTGTCGGCGTTGGCCACCAAGGTCACGGCGACTTAGTCCACTCGATACGCCTCGTAGCATTCGGGGCCGAAACTGTATCCGCCGAGCACATAGATGACGGTGCGCTTGTCGCCGTGGATGTGGATCGACCAGTCGACGAACTCGCCCGCGCCGGTTTCGCGAATATCATCGCGGTCGAGCAGGTTCTTGTCATCCCCTGACGCCGGGGCGTGCAGTGTCAACCACGGCGGGCCTTGCCCTCGATGATCAGATATATGTGCTCGGATTTCACCAAGATCCTGCGGTCGGCGTGGGAGACGATCACGCGGCCCGAGCGTGTTGTTGCGGCAGACACCCAGCCGCCTGCGAACTCGCTCGGCGCCGGATATCCATCCGAATAGCTCGCTTTGTCTAGCAGCCAGCGCCGTGGCCGAGACGGTGTCACCGTCGCTCAATCCTCCGGCGGTACCGCAGCCTCGACGCTGGCCACATCGGTGAAGCCACTGATCTTCAACACCGGCATGAGGATCGGATTGGCGATTACGTGAACACGTCCGGCATTGGCGAAGAGGACGTTGATGGCGCCGCTGTCCAGATACAGCACACCGCTGAGATCGACGATGAGCGTCGTGCCGCCGGTTCCCGCTGCGGACAGTGCGTTGGTGAAGTCGTCGATGTTGCTCAAGTCGATCTCGCCGGCCGCGGTCAACACGCGGGTGCCGTCGCCGCGATCACTGGTGTTGAGACTCAACGGGGTAGCCATCACGCGATCCTGGCGAGCATGTGCACTGTAGTGCCCGTTGCCAGAGACTCGATGGTGACTTCCTGCATCAACGCCCGCATCAGCGAGAGCCCACGCCCGCGATGCGCCGCCGCCACCGGCGTCTTCCACGACCCGGCGTCGATCACCGTGACGTGCAGACGGTCGGCAAGTGCCGTCGCGCGCAGGCTGATGGTGCCTCCGGTGTGATGGCGATGGCCGTGCTCGATGGCGTTCGCCAGCGCTTCGCCTGCCGCAATGAGCACCTTCAGTGTCTGGTCGGCATCCACCCCGGCCCGGCCCAGCCAATCACGCAGTGCGGCACGGGTTTCGGCGAGATGACTCGCCTCCGGCGGAAATTCCATCTCCAGCGGTGCGGGCTGTCGGTACAGCAGCAGGGCGACGTCGTCCTGGAAGCCGTCGCCGGGTGCGAGCCGCGACATGACCTGACGGGCCAGATCGTCGAGGCCCGTGTCACGGTTCTCCTGCACCAGATCGGCCGCGCGGGCGATTCCGGTATCCAACGGTTCGCGGCGGCGCTCGACCAGTCCGTCGGTGTAGAGAAGCACCGTCGCCCGCGGCGGCAGCGTCTCGCGATGTTCGGGCCGCGGCCGATCGACGAAGATTCCGAGCGGGGTGGCCCCGGCGCCGTCGAGCAGCCGCGTGGTGCCGTCGGCGTAGACCATGATCGGCGGCGGATGTCCGGCGCTGGAATACACCAGCTCGCCGGTGTCCGGGCTGAGCACACCGCAGAAGGCGGTGGTGCAGCGCGCTCCGGGTAGTCGGGCGGCGAATTGATCGAGGGCCGTCAACGCTGCGCTGGGACTGAGCCGCTCCAGCAGCAGCGCACGGCAGGCGCTTCGAAGCTGGCCCATGACCGTCGCCGCGGCAAGGCCGTGACCGACGCAGTCGCCGACGATCAGCGCAATGCGGCCGTCGTCGAGCTCGACCACGTCATACCAGTCCCCGCCGACCTGCAGCGGGCTGGTGGCCGGTTGGTAGCGCACCGCGAACCCGTCGGGCAGGCTCGACGGACCGAGGATGGCGTTCTGTAATGCCAGCGCCGTTTCGCGTTGTTGGTCGAGCTGATGCACCCGCTGCAGTCCTTGACCGAGCCGGCCTGCCAGCACCGTGAGCAGCGTGTCGTCTTCGGAGATGAACGGGCGCCGTTCGACCAGCTCGATGTGCAGCACGAGCACGCCGCGGGGATATCGCAGCGAAATGCCTGCGAAGCCCGGCTGACCCGTCTCGGGTGTAAGCAGTTCACCATCGCCGAGCGATGTGATCATCTGCTTCGTGCGCGGCGGCAGCTCGGCCCACTGTGTCGGCGCGCCAACACAGATATATTGCGGCACAACGGGTTCGACGTTATCGGCAGGCAGGGTGACTGCGAGCACCCGGCGCGCCCGATACAGCGCGCGCAGTTCCTCTGCTGCCGCCCAAACGGCGTCGTCGAGCGTGTCGGCCTGAGCAAGCTGCTGGTTGAGTGACGCAAGCGCGGACTCGCGCTGCACGGTGTAATGCTCGGCGGTGACGTCCCGGAAGGTGCCGACCATCACCCGACGGCCGGTCTCGGGATCCTCGGCATGGTTGAAGTTGACGGTCACCCACACCCGGTGCCCGTTGCGGTGGATGATCGGAATCGTGAAGGTTCCGTCCGTCTCGTTGAGCAGTTCGGCGAACGCTCCCTCGACCTGTCTCCGAGCTTCGGGATCGGTGTCCGCGGACGGCCACCACGGAAAGACGGGGCGGTAGGGCAGGCCATCAGTGCCGTAGCCCGTGATTTCGGTGAACGCGGCATTGATCTCGATGACCGCGCCCTCGTCGTTGCAGACGAAGAACGCCTCCTGCAGCGAGTCGACGAGGGCAGTCCGCCACCGGGAGTGGTGGCTTCTCAGGCGCGCCAGCTCGATGTTGGCGCGCACGCGCGCAAGCAGTTCGGCTGCCGCGAAGGGTTTGACGAGATAGTCGTCGGCGCCGGCCTGCAGGCCTTCGATGGAAGCTTCCTGTCCGGCGCGGGCGGACAACAGCACCACCGGCACGGCCGCGGTGCGCGGATCGGAACGCAGCGCCGCCACGAGGGCGAGCCCGTCCAGCCGGGGCATCATCACGTCGCTGATCACAAGGTCAGGTATGCCGGCCCGAATCGTCTCCAGCGCTAGTTGGCCGTCCGTCACCGCGTCCACGCGGTAACCAGCGCCGTTGAGCAGACGGACGAGATATTCGCGCATGTCGGTGTTGTCGTCGGCGACGAGCACGCGCGCCGAGGCTTCGTAACCCGGGGTGTGAAGGACGGCGTTGTCGGGAGTCAGCGCCGACTCGGCGATCTCGGCGGAACGGGAGGTCGCCTCGCCGGGAGTCCACCGCAGGGCTTCCTGAAGGTACGGCTCGGCGACACCGGAGGGCGCACGCGTGCCCGCTGTCGACGTGACCGCGTCGGCGGGCAAGTGCGACGAGCCGAAGGGCAGCCGAACCGTGAACCTGGTGCCGGTGTCTGGTGCGCTTTCTGCGCCGATGGTGCCGCCGTGTAGGGCCACCAACTCCTTGACCAACGCCAACCCGATGCCGCTGCCTTCGTCGGAGCGTGCGCGAGCGGACTCGATGCGGTGAAAGCGCTCGAACAGCCGAGGCATCTCCTCCGCAGCGACGCCGATTCCGGTGTCGGCGATGGTGACAACCGCTTCGTCGCCCTCGCGGCGCACCGCCACCGAGACGGATCCGTCGAAGGTGAACTTCAGCGCATTCGACAGGAGGTTGAGGACCACCTTTTCCCACATGTCACGGTCGACGTAGACGGGCTCGTCCAGCGGGGCACAGTCGACGTTGAACTCGAGTCCGGCCCGGTCGACGGCCGACCGGAACACGCTCGCCAACTCGGAGGTCACGGCCGAGAGGTCCACCGGCTCGTAACGGGCCTGCGCGCGCCCCGCTTCGATGCGCGAGAAGTCCAGGAGCGTGTTGACCAGCTTGGTGAGACGTAATCCACTTCGCCAGACGATGTCCAAGTCCTGGCGCATCTCATCATCCAGCCCGGTGGACCGGCCGCGTAACTCGGCCACCGGATCGAGAATCAACGTCAGCGGTGTGCGGAACTCGTGGCTGATGTTGGAGAAGAACCTGGTCTTGGCACGATCGAGCTCGGCGAGCTCCTCGGCTCGCCTCTGCTGGCTTCGGTAGCTTCTCGCGCTGCCGATTCCCGCGGCGATATAGCGAGCAACAAGCGTGACAAACCCGGTGTTCTTGAGATTTGTCGGCCGATACCGATTGAGCGCGGCCACCAGGAACCCGCTTGCCGTGCCGCCCTGCTCGATCAGCGGAACGACCATCGCCTTCACCGGTGCTTCGGGCCAATCGCCGGTCGGCAGTTCGGAATACGGGGCACCGTCGAGTTCGATCAGCACCGACTCTCCTCGTGCGGCCTGCTGCACGGGCCACAGCGATGAGCCGTCGGCAGGCAACACCAGCGGGGCGGCCGGATGCCCGGGGGTGATCCCGCTCGTGCCTGCCAGTCGCGCATCGCCGTGCTCGTCGAAGAGATAGGTCAGCGTGAACGGCAAGTCGCGCAGGTTGTTTCCGAGTTGGCGGTGCGCGAAGGCCAGACTCTCTTCCTCTGAGCGAATCACGCTCGGGTCCGAACCCAGATCCCGCAGCGTGGCCATCCGCCGCTCACCGATGATCTGGTGCGTGTCCTCGCTGACGACGCACAGCATGCCGACGACCTGTCCTTCGTCGTCGCGCAGTGGGCTGTAGGAGAACGTGTGATAGGTCTCCTCGGGATAACCCGAGCGCTCCAGGAACAGCAGAAGTCCTACATCCCAGGTGGACTGCTCGGTGGACAGCACCCGATCGATACGGGGTCCGATGTCGTCCCAGATCTCCGACCACACCTCGTTGGCGGGCCTGCCCAACGCCCATGGGTACTTGCGGCCAAGGGTGTCACGGCGGTACGCGGCGTTGCAGAAGAACGTCAGCTCGGGTCCCCACGCCATCCACATCGGGAACCGGGACGACAGCAGGATGCTGACAGCGGTCCGCAGGCTCTGCGGCCAGCCCGACGGCGCTCCGAGCGGCGTCGCCGCCCAGTCGACTTGGGCTAGATCTCGACCGACATCGGGGTCACCGCCGAAAACCGCGGCGGGTAAACCGCGCTCAGCGTCGGTCATCGTGGCTCGTCGGTTCCGTCGGCTCCGTCGGTTCCGCTGAGCGCATCCATCACCGTCTGGTACGGCCGTAGGACGTTGTCGAGCTTGGTGACCTCGATCGGCATGATCACCTCTGCATTGCTGGCCACCAAGCGGACGCTCACGCCGTCGGACCGCCCGCGCTCGTAACACCCGAGCACGGCGTTCAGCCCAGCGCTGCCGAAATAGGTGACATCCGCCAACTCGAGGACGAGCAACTTCATCGGATGATCCGAAGCCGCCTCCAGCGCCGCGTCGAGGTGGTTGACGAGGGTGTCGACGGTGCCCGAGTCGATATCGCCGCCTGCGGAGACGACGACCGCGACGTCACGGACGTCCTGCTTGACTTCCAACAGCGCCACGCTGAGTCACCTCCTTGATTTTTGGCGCAAGATCGACATCCCCAGACTGCGTCCGCGTCTAGATTAACTTCTCCAGCGCGTCTGAATAGGGCCGTTTGTGCAGGTTCGACACTTCTCCGGTGGAAACGTCTTCATCGCTATCGGTCGCGACGGACGCCTATCCTGTCGTGGACGGTCAGGAGCAAATGGTCGAATTCCCGTCGCAAACTGTCCGGTTGATATCGGATCGTATCGAGTTCGGCAACGACCTGGGCGGCCAGCGCTCGCAGCTTGGTGTTCGTCTGTTGCGACCGCCAGAGCAAGATCTCGAACGCCAGATCGGCGGTGATGCCGTAGACGAGCATCAGCGCGCCCTTCGCCTGCTCGATCGCTGCGCGCGCCTCGAAAAGTTCGGGTAGTGAGTCGTCGAGGACCTGCCTGCGGGCCTGGTCAAAGGTGGCGGTCAGGTCGATGTAGTAGCCCTCGCTGCCCACCAGTGCGCCGTCGCTGTCGAGCATCCGGTCGGCCAGCACGATGACGGTGTGCTGGCGGCCGGAGGTGTCGATGAATCGATGTCGGCTGGAGAAGGAGCCGCCGAAATGCAGGAGGTGGTCGAGGAGATCCTGGACGTGCTGGCGATCGTCGGGATGCTTGTGGGACAGAAGCAGTTCGGTGGTGGGCTCGACCGAGCCAGGCTCGTAGCCGTGCATCCGTGCGACCTCGTCGGACCATTCCCACCGTTGCCCCACGAACCAGAAGCGGAAGCTGCCCACATTCAGATGCGGGACCGCGTTGGCGGATAACTCGGCCCCCGCACTGCGGGCCGGATCCGGGATGGTCATGTCGAGATTGTTTCATCACCGTGCACATCCCGGCGGCCGAACGGCAGCACATGCACGATCGCGAGGACGACGGCTCCGACGATCAAGCCGATGACCGCCGACGCCGCGGTGTTGACCGACCACGCGAGCAGGCCGCCGACCGCATCGACCGCGTGGCGGACCGCTTCCTCCCAGTGGTGGACGAGGCCGTACGGCACGTGCCAGCCGAGTTCGTCGGTCCCGACGAGCAGGATGTGGCCGCCCACCCAGAGCATGGCCACGGTGCCGATCGCCGAAAGCGCGGCGAGCAGTTTCGGCATCCCGGCGACGAGTCCGCGGCCGACGCGCTGCGCAAACCGCGACGAGCGCTGCGTGAGGCTTAGTCCGACGTCATCCATCTTGACGATGGCTGCGACGACGCCGTAGACGACAGCCGTGATGACCACGGCGACGATGACCAGGATGATGAGCCGCGGGACGAACGACTGCTCGGCCACCTCGTTGAGCGCGATCACCATGATCTCGGCCGAGAGGATGAAGTCGGTACGGATCGCCCCCGTGACCATGTATTTCTCGGCGTCGCGACCTTGTTCGGCGACCGGCTTGTCATGTGCGCCGTGCCCGTTGGAATGCCTCAAGCGGCCCCACACCTTCTCGGCGCCCTCGTAACAGAGATAGGTCGCGCCGAGCATCAGGATCGGGGTCAGCAGCCACGGGACGAACTGACTGAGCAGCAGCGCGGCGGGCAGGATGAACAGGATCTTGTTGCGCAGGGACCCGACGGCGATCCGCTTGATGATGGGCAGCTCGCGCTCCGCGGCGATGCCGTGGACGTACTGCGGCGTCACCGCGGTGTCGTCGATGACGACGCCCGCCGCCTTGGCCGTGGCACGCCCGGTCGCCGCCCCGATGTCGTCGACCGAGGCCGCCGCCAAGCGCGCGATGGCCGCGACGTCGTCGAGCAATCCGAACAGCCCAGCGCTCATGGCGTCGAAACTACCGTCTCCGCGTGGTAGCCCGCGTCGTTGGGATACGCCATGACCGGACCGGACAGCGACGACACCATGACAACCCGGCCGTAACGGCGAGATACCATGTGCTGCAATGCTTCCCGGGTGGTATTGACCGCCGTGGTCAGGTTGCGCTTGAGTGCGGCCTCCCAGTCGGCGTCCGGAAACTGGTCGACGGGGCCTGCCGAATTGCTTCGCGTCAAGCTCGTCATGCCTGCGTTGTTCACGAGTATGTCGACACGACCTATGCGAGCTCTTTAACGCGATCATAAATTCTTTCGCTCGTCGCGGCGATGACGACGACAGCCCCTCTGTCGCCAACCATGCGCGCGGTGGCGAACTCGATCGGCGGTCGCTCGGCATCGCCCGCGCCGAGGCATTGGGAGACGGATCGTCAGCACGTTTCCGTTGTAGCCGGACGCGAAGATGAGCACCCGTCTTTCGCGAAGGTTGCGCGGCTGCATCGAGATTCATCTCTCGGCGAGTGACGCGAGCTACGGATCGGCGTCGTCGCCTCCGTCGTTGTTGTCGTGTTCGTCGGGGATGAGGTAGTGGTGGGGGTGGTGGTAGTTGTTGACGCGGGTTTGGCCGGTGTCGAGGTGGGGTGGGGGGATCCATTCGGTGCGGCCGTCGGCGCGTTTTCGGGTGCGCCAGCGGGTCTTTTCGATGAGTTTGTTGTCTGATG
>JBKPSU010000219.1:0-7305 GCA_046735135.1 Actinomycetota bacterium | reverse complement strand
GACGAGCCTGGTGTCCTTGCGGGTCAGCACCCAGGCCAGCAGCCCGAACGCGACGATCGCCGTGTACCACCACCCGAACGGCGGGAAGCTCAGGCAGAGCAGCAACCCACCCATGATGGCGGCGCTGATTCGCGGCAGCCGATCGACCACGGCGTGGCCGGACCGTTTCATCCAGTCGGGGACTTCGCGTCTCGCACCGGTCTGGCCGGACCGTGTTTCGTCGTCGACGCCCTCGTCTTCGGCGCGCTCATCGTCGACGTGCTCGTCGGCAATGGCCGGGAACGAGTCGGTGTCGTCGTCCGCACGCGCCCAGTCGCGGTGCTGAATCCGCCTAGGCATGCAGCACGGCACCCCGATGGACGGTCGTGAGGCATCGCGGCAGCGTGTCGTCGCCACCGAGCCGGGGCAGGGCGGGCACGCGTGACCGGGGGTCGGTGGACCAGCGTTGCACGGCGTTGTCAGGCGCGGTGACCTCCAACTCGTCGGTCTCCCATACCGCGTAGGACGCCGGGGCGCCGGGGACCAGCGTCCCGGTGATCCCGTCGCGCACGCCGCCTGCGCGCCAGGCGCCGCGGGTGGCCGCCGAGAACGCCGCCCGCGTCGATACCGCGCTCGCGGGTGTCCGATGTCGGGTGGCAGCGCGGATCGTCGCCCACGGATTCATGCCGGTGACTGGGGAATCGGAACCGAAGGCGAGTGGCACGCCTTGGGATGCTAACAGCGCGAGCGGATTGAGCCGGACGCCTCGGTCCTGGCCAAGACGCTGCGCATACATCCCGCTCTCGCCTCCCCACAACGCATCGAAGTTGGGTTGGACGCTGGCGATGACACCCCACGCGCCCAGTTGAGCGGCTTGCTCGGGCGTCACCATCTCGAGGTGCTCGAGCCGATGTCCGCAGCGGGCGACCGCGGGAGCTCCCAGCGCGTCGACCACCCTCTGCAGCGCGTCGACGACCGCGCTGACCGCCGCGTCTCCGATCACGTGGAAGCCCGCCGTGATACCCGCTTCGGTGCAGGCCCGCAGATGCGCGGCGATGGCAGGGGGCTCGAGATAGGTGTTGCCGCAGCGGTCTGGCGCGTCGGTGTAGGGCTCGTGCAACCACGCTGTCCGCGACCCGAGAGCACCGTCGACGAAGAGGTCGCCCGCCAGCCCGCGGGCGCCGGTGACCTCGGCGAGGCTCTCGGCCTCGGTGCGGTCGGTGATCGCCTCGCCCCAGTAGCCGACGATCTCGACGCCGTGGTCGATGTCGCGCAGCTCCTGCCAGTCGTCCAGACCACCGATGTCGGGGCCTGCGCATTCGTGGACGGCGACGATTCCGTTGGCGGCCGCCATATCGAGGGCGGCGATCCTGGCGCGGGCCCGCTGGTCGGCGGTCAGCCGGTCACGGGCGGCGGCCCGCACCAGGTGGTGGGCGTGGGCGGTCAGCGGGCGCCGCGGATCGAAGCCGGCGGCGGCCTGCAGGTCAGGCGCGAGCCGCCGAAGGGCGGTGGATGCGGCCGCTGAGTGCACGTCGACGCGGGCGAGGTAGGCGGGCCGGTCCCCGACAACTGCGTCGAGTTCGTCGGTGCTCGGCGGCGCGGCTTCCGGCCAGCCCGACTCGTCCCAGCCGTGACCCCATATCGGCCCGTCGGGATTCGCCCGCGCGTAATCGGCGATGAGCGCGAGGCAGTGCTGAGCGGACGTGGCGCGGCGCAGGTCGAGGCCGACGAGAGTGAGGCCCGTCGCGGTGAGGTGGACGTGGCTGTCGACGAAGGCAGGCGCGACGAAGCCGCCGTCGAGGTCGACGACATCGGCATCGGGAAACTGGGCCATGCCGACGTCGTCACTGCCGAGCCAGACGACGGTGCCGTCGCGGACGGCCATTGCAGTGGCGTCCGGCATCTCCGGACTGTGGATCCGGCCGCCCCGAAGCAGCGTCGTCAAGTCAGTCGGGATCGGAGGGCAATGCCTTGGGCTCGACGTCGACGACGTCGATCACCTCGCCGTCGATGTAGTCGCCACGTCCTGCGGCAGCACGGGTGCCGCCGGCGGTGGCGACGGTGATCAGCGGCATCCTGCGGGCGGCCAGCGCGCTCAGCACAGGACGGGCGACCGCGCGGGTCGGCGGCAGCAGAAGCAGGAGCCCGGCGGCCGTCGTGACCAGCCCCGGGATGAACACCAACACGGTGGCCAACGCGACAAGCGCGCTGTCGGTGACCGCGCCCTGTTGTGTCGTCATGCCTGCGCGCAGCCGACGAATGTGTCGTTTGACCTGGGAGCCGGCCAGCGCGAAGCCCAGAACGGAGGTGCCGAGCAGCACCAGCACCGTCCAGCCGAATCCGATCGTCGAGGCCAGCGCCACAACGACCGCGAGTTCGACGATCGCGTAGATCAGGAACAGCCGCATCGCCATGTTCTGCCAACGCTTCGGAGCGCCTCGCGGTTCCTCTCTACGCGGGTGCGGGAGCCGTCACCTCGATGGCGCTGTGCACCTTGTCGATGCCACCACGAAGAATGGCCTGGGGGATGAAGTACCAGGCGTGGTGCCAGTACCGCCTGATGACCTTGCCGAACACCCGCCTGGTCTCCGACTTCGGCAGGTTGCGCGCGACCGCTTCGACGGCCTCGCCCTTCACAGCGCCAAGCGAGCCCGCCTTCTGAATGGTCACCTTCGGGGTGTTGTTGATTCGCTTGGTCTTCCACGAGCCGTCATCGGTGATGATGAGGAGCTTGTCGCCCTCGGGCACGCCCCATACGGTGGTCGGCTTCGGCTTGCCGTCCTTGGTGAAGGTGGTGAGGAGCAGGTACTTCTCGTCGTAAACGTCCTTGAAGGCGGGAGCCATGCTGCTCAATTCACCGCTTTGAGCTCGATTGAAACGTTGTTCGTCATCCCACCGCGCAGCTTGGAGAAGAAGTTGAACGTCTTTCCGATCAATCCGTACCGCTTGCCGATCGCGTCGTAGGTCGCGCCGTTGGCCGACTTGTCGAGGATCGCGGCGGTGGCCTCGACGGCATCGCCCTTGGGGTTTCCGCTGCGATCACACTTCGCGATCGTCACCCGCGACGTGTTGCGGATGCGCTTGACCTTCCACGACTTCTCCTGAGTGATGACGACCAGTCCGTCGCCCTTGGGCGCCGCCCAGATAGCCGTCGGCTTGGGTCGGCCGTCCTTGGTGAACGTAGTCAGCAGGATGTATTCGCTCTTGGCGACGTCGGCAAAGGTGATCGGCACGTTCCCAACGTACTGGTCAGCCCTCGAGGTCGCCTTCCGTCTCGAGCAGCACCCGGCGCAACCCGTCGAGGGTGTCGGCCTCCGGTTGCGCCCACATCCCCCTGTCGGCCGCCTCCAGCAGGCGCTCCGCCATGCCGTGCAGTGCCCACGGGTTCGACTCGGCCATGAATTTGCGGTTTTCGTCATCGAGAACGTAGGCCTCGGTGAGCCGCTCGTACATCCAGTCGGCCATCACACCCGCCGTGGCGTCGTAGCCGAACAGGTAGTCGACGGTCGCGGCCATTTCGAACGCGCCCTTGTAGCCGTGCCTGCGCATCGCCTTCATCCATCGCGGGTTGACCACTCTGGCCCGGAACACCCGCGTGGTCTCCTCGGAAAGGGTTCGGGTGCGCACGGCGTCCGGTCGGGTGTTGTCGCCGATGTAGGCCTCGGGCGCCTGGCCCGTCAGCGCCCGCACTGTGGCCACCATTCCGCCGTGGTATTGGAAGTAGTCGTCGGAATCGGCGATGTCGTGCTCGCGCGTGTCGGTGTTCTTGGCCGCCACAGTGATTCGGCGGTATTGCCGGCTCATGTCATCGGCGGCGGGGGCGCCGTCGAGGCCGCGGCCGTAGGCGAAGCCGCCCCATGCGGTGTACACATGCGCGAGGTCGGCATCGTCACGCCAGTTGCGGCTGTCGATCAATTGCAGAAGCCCGGCGCCGTAGGTCCCGGGCTTGGAGCCGAAAACCCTTGTGGTGGCTCGGCGTTGGTCGCCGTGCTCGGCGATATCCGCGTCGGCGTGCGCTCGCACATAGTTCTCCTCGGCTGGCTCGTCAAGGCTCGCGACGAGCCGCACCGCGTCGTCGAGCATGGTGACCACATGCGGGAAGGCGTCCCGAAAGAAGCCGGAGATCCGCACCGTCACGTCGATCCGCGGTCTGCCGAGCTCGGCAAGCGGCATCGGCTCGAGATCGACGACGCGGCGTGACGCGTCATCCCACACCGGTCGAACACCCAGCAGCGCAAGCACTTCGGCGATGTCGTCGCCAGAGGTACGCATCGCCGACGTGCCCCACACCGACAGCCCGACCGAACGCGGCCAGCGCCCGTGGTCCTTGCGGTATCGGGCCAGCAGCGAGTCGGCCATCGCGCTGCCGGTGTCCCAGGCCAGCCGCGACGGCACCGCCTTGGGGTCGACGGAGTAGAAGTTGCGCCCGGTGGGCAGCACGTTGACCAGCCCCCGCAGCGGCGAGCCGGACGGCCCCGCGGTGATGAACCGGCCATCGAGCGCCCGCAGGATCTGATCGATCTCGCCCGCCGTGCCCGCGAGCCGCGGCACCACTTCGGTGGCCGCGAACCGAAGAATCGCCGCGACATCGGCGTCATCGGTCAGCGTCTCGACGACGGCCGGATCCCAACGGGCCCGCTGCAGATCGTCAACCAGTGCGCGAGCGCGTGTTTCGGCCTCGTCGACGGCGGCGCGGTCATCGTTGCCGTCCTCGGCCAGGCCGAGTGCCTGGCGCAGACCGGGAACGGTCTGGCTGCCGCCGAAGAGCTGCCGGGCGCGCAGTATCGCCAGCACCAGGTCGACCTCGGACTCCCCCGTCGGCACCTGGCCGAGCACGTGCAGCCCGTCGCGGATCTGGACGTCCTTGATTTCGCACAGCCACCCGTCGACGTGCAGCAGCATGTCGTCGAACGAGTCGTCCTCCGGTCGCTCGGCGAGGCCCAGGTCGTGATCCATCTCGGCGGCCCGCATCAGCGTCCAGATCTGCTGCCGGATCGCGGGCAACTTGCCGGGGTCGAGCGCAGCGATCGTCGCGTGCTCGTCGAGCAGCTGTTCCAATCGTGCGATGTCACCATAAGTTTCGGCGCGGGCCATCGGCGGGATGAGGTGGTCGACGAGGGTCGCATGGGCCCTGCGCTTGGCCTGGGTGCCTTCCCCCGGATCGTTGACGAGGAACGGGTAGATCAGCGGCAGGTCAGCCAGCGCGGCGTCGGCACCGCATGCCGCGGACATGCCAAGCGTCTTGCCGGGCAGCCACTCCAGGTTGCCGTGCTTGCCGAGGTGCACGACCGCGTCGGCGCCGAAGCCGTTGTTCAACCAGTGGTATGCCGCCAGATAGTGGTGGCTCGGCGGCAGGTCGGGGTCGTGGTAGATGGCGACGGGGTTCTCGCCGAACCCGCGCGGCGGCTGCACCATCAAGACCATGTTGCCTGCCTCCAGCGCCGCGACGACGATCTCGCCGTCCGGATCGTGCGTGCGGTCGACGAACAGATTGCCCGGCGCCGGACCCCAGTGATGTTCGACGGCATCGGTCAGCTCGGCAGGCAGCGTGGCGAACCATGCGCGATAGGCCTTGGCGGACAACCGCATCGGATTGCCCGCCAGCTGCCCTTCGGTGAGCCAGTCCTTGTCCTGTCCGCCGCGCTCGATCAGCGCGTGAACCAGCGCGTCGCCGTCCTCCGCGTCGACGCCGGGGATGTCACCGATGTCGTAACCGGCGTCGCGCATGGCCCGCAGCAGCGCGACCGCACTAGCCGGGGTGTCGAGTCCGACCGCGTTGCCGATGCGGGCGTGCTTGGTCGGATATGCGGAGAACACGAGGGCGACGCGTTTGTTCTCCGGGGCGACGGCCCGCAACCGCGCATGCCGCACCGCGAGGCCCGCGACGCGGGCGCAACGTTCCGGGTCGGCGACATAAGAGATCAGCCCCTCGTCGTCAATCTCCTTGAACGAGAACGGGACGGTGATGATTCGCCCGTCGAACTCGGGCACCGCCACCTGTGTCGCGACGTCGAGCGGGCTGAGACCGTCGTTGTTGTGCTGCCACTGTGAGCGGGGGCTGGTCAGGCACAAACCCTGCAGGATCGGAATGTCCAGCGCGGCCAGGTGTGCCACGTTCCAGCTGTCATCGGTGCCGCCTGCCGTCACCGCAGCGGGCACGGCGGCGCCGGCGGCCAGCACAGTGGTCACCATGGCGTCGGCGGATGTGAGCAGGTCGAGCATCTCGGGCTCGGCGGTCCGCAGCGAGGCGCAGAAGACGGGCAGCGGTCGCCCGCCTGCGTTTTCGATTGCGCTGCACAATGCTTCGATGTATCCGGTGTTGCCGGCCAGCTGCTGGGCACGGTAGTAGAGGACGGCGATCGTCGGCCGGTCATCGTTCGCCGTCGGGCGTTCGAGGACACCCCAGTTCGGCGTCGCCGCAGGCGGTGCGAAGCCGAACCCGGTCATCAGCACGGTGTCAGAGAGAAACGCGTGCAGCTGCCGCAAGTTCTCCACACCACCCTGCGCGAGATAGATGTGCGCCTGAAGGGCCACGCCCGCCGGAACGGTGGAATGACTCATCAGATCGGCGTCGGGCGCCTGCTCGCCGCTGACGACGACCGTCGGCACCCCGCTGCCGACGACGGTGTCGATGCCCTCCTGCCAGGACCGGTAACCGCCGAGGATCCGCACCACGACGAGGTCGGCGCCCTCGAGTTGTTCGGTGAGCTCACCATCGACCAGCCGCGTGGGATTGGACCATCGATACTGCGCTCCGCTCGACCGGGCGGCGATCAGGTCGGTGTCGGACGTCGACAGCAGGAGAACGGTGGGCTCTGGCTCTGACACCCACCATTCCTATCGCATCGGCCGGAACAGACCACGTCGGCGGTGCGTTATTCACCTCGCAATGAAGTGTGTGACGTGCGGGGATGAGATCCTGCAAGAGAGAGCGGAGCTGGGCTTCACCTACTGCACCCGCAAGGCGTGCGTACGGGAGAACGCCAAGGGCTTCACCGTCGTCGAGATCGGCCAAACCAAAACCAACGCCGAATACGTGGTGTTGGAGGGCGCCGCCGGGGAGCGCGCGCTCAAGGACATGCGCGAAGGCAAATACCGCCGGGATCCGGTCGTGGTCAAGCGCGAAAGCGCCACGACCGACTTCGATGTTCCCAAGGTCGGTTTTCGGAAAGCGAAGGCCCAGAGGCCCGTTGCGCCCAATCGAATGAAGTTCGTTCAGGCATTGCAGGCCCAGGGCTTCGGCGTGGACGAGATACTCCGGCGCGGCTCCTATATGAATCTCACCCGAAGCGAGGTCGTGCGCTACATGAGCGCACGCAGGCGCTA
>JBKPSU010000218.1:0-10566 GCA_046735135.1 Actinomycetota bacterium | reverse complement strand
GACCATCTCATCGGCCATTTCGTAGATCAGGCGCGGCGGTCCGGAGCATCGTGGACCGAGATCGGCAAGTGCATGGGCGTCACCAAGCAGGCGGCCCAGAAGCGCTTCGTCCCCAAGGCCCCTGACTTGGAATCGGCTGCGCTGGACCCGAATGCGGGGTTCGGCCGGTTCACCCCGCGGGCGCGCAACGCCGTCGTCGTCGCTCAGAACAAGACCCGGGAGGCGGGCAACAGCGAAATCACCCCCGACCATCTGCTCCTCGGGGTGTTCGACGACCCCGACGGGCTCGCTGTCAAAGTGCTCGCGGGCCAGGGTGTCGATGCCGCGTCCGTTGAGAAGGCCGTCAGCCTGCCGCCCCGCTCAGAGGGCGATCTGCCCGCATTGATTCCGTTCAGCGGTCCCGCGAAGAAGGTTCTGGAGCTGACCTTCCGGCAGGCTCTTCGATTGGGCCACAACTACATCGGGACCGAACACCTCGTGCTCGCGCTGTTGGAGGAGGAGGACGACGACGGCCCGCTGCGCCGACTCGGCGTAGGCAAGAATCCCTTCGAAGCCGACGTCGTCAAGGCGCTGGAACAGTTCACCAAGAAGTAGATCTCACGAACGGACCCGCCGCGGCGTCTTCATGATGTGAGAGTGCGACCGTTCGAAGACGTGGTGGCCGAGCACGGCGCAACCGTGCTGCGGGTGTGCCGCGCGGTCGTCGGGCCCGTCGACGCCGAGGACGCGTGGTCGGAGACCTTTCTCTCGGCGTTGCGGGCGTATCCCGATCTGTCCCCCAACGCCAACGTCGAGGCGTGGCTCGTGACGATCGCGCACCGTCGCGCGCTCGACGTCGGCCGCGCCAGGACCCGGCGGGCGATCCCGGTCGAGACGCCACCCGATCGACCGTCGTCACGCGCCGATCCCTCCGCCCGCTATCCCGATCTCTGGGCGGCGCTACAACGCCTGCCCGACAAACAACGGCTCGCGGTCGCCTACCACCACATCGCCGGCCTGCCGTTCGCCGAAATCGCGGAGCTGCTCGGCAATTCAACCGACGCCGCGCGCCGCGCAGCGGCCGACGGCCTCAAGACCCTTCGTAAGCTCTACCCAAAGGATGAAACAGCATGAGCACCAACTTTTTCGACGAACTCGATGCCGACGACGAGACGCTGTCCCGGTTGCATCTCCGGCTAGAGAGCGACGCCGCCGCCGACGGTCTGCTCGATGTCGCATACCGTACCGTCGACAGCCCCGTCGGCACCCTGCTGCTGGCGGCAACGAACGTCGGCCTGGTCCGCGTCGCGTACGACATCGAAGACCACGACGCGGTGCTGGCCCGGCTCGCCCGATCGGTGAGCCCGCGTGTTCTGCGGGCGCCCGCGCGTCTGGACACCGTCGCCCACCAGCTCGACGAGTATTTCGGCAAGCGGCGCACCACGTTTGAGGTACCGGTCGACCTCCGGCTCGCCGAAGGCTTCCGCCGCAGCGTCGTCGAGCACCTGCGTGAGATCGACTACGGCGCCCGCGAAAGCTACGCCGAGGTGGCCGCCGCCGTCGGCAGTCCGCGAGCGGTGCGCGCCGTCGGGACCGCGTGTGCCCACAATCCGCTGCCGGTGGTGATCCCGTGTCACCGTGTGGTCCGGTCGGACGGGTCGACGGGCGAGTACGTCGGTGGCGCAGCCGCCAAGTCCGCGCTGCTGACCCTCGAGGCCGCGTAGCCGGGAATGAATCGGCCCAGGCCGCCGTCTTTACTCCACATGAAACTCGACGACACGGCACGTGAACTCATTGGCGCGGGCACCGACGCCACGTTGGTGACCGTCAATCCCGACGGCAGCCCGCAGGTGTCGGTCGTCTGGATGGCGCTCGAGTCGACGCCCGACGGCGACGAACTCGTATCGGCACACCTGGCCGAATACCAGAAGACACGCAACGTCCGCCGCGACCCGCGGGTCGCCGTAACGATCCTGGCGCCCACACGCCCCGGACAGCAGACGGCCTACCTGGCGATCGGCGGGACGGCCCGCATCGTCGAGGGCGACGCCCCCGAACTGCTCAAGAAGCTGGCCAAGGCGATGCTGGGCTCCGATGAGCACTTCCCGCCGCCTAATTCGCCGCCGGGTCTGCTCACCCGCGTCCGGATCGACAAGGTCGGCGGGCACGGGCCCTGGGTCTCCTGAGGGCCAACCCTCTTCAAGCGGTCGCGCGCATGTGCCATCATGCGAGCAACCTAGGAGGGGACCATGCGCCGCTTGATCGTCCTGCTGTTGGCCGCTTTGACAGCCTCCGGCGCCGTGCTGGCCACGCCGGCCGCCGCGGTCGAGTCCCCGATCGGTCAGCTCGGTGACGCGCTGCGGGTCGAATTGGAAGGCGTCATCGCCGACGTGACCGTTGTCGACATCCAGCCGTCCGACGTCCCCCCCGGCTTCGGCTATCCGCCGCGCGCGCCCCGCTACCAGGTGTATCGCGCCAACGTCGTCATCCACGCCGTCAAAATGCCCGTCCCCTATGCCTTGGGCATCTCCTTCATCTTCAAGGGTGTCACGCCGACGGGTGACGCATACGAGCCGCGTAATTCCGACGCCCCCGACGCGCTGCAGTACGTCATGCAGAACGTACCCGCAGGGGCAACCGTCGCCGGCGGCGTGTGGTGGGACTGCTATCGCGATCTGGTGTCCAACGTCGTGCTGGTCGACGGGAAGACCGGAGTCCATCTCGCGCAGTGGAACGTGTAGTGCTGCGTTGAGCGTGCGGGTCACTGTTCCTGTTGCCGCAGAGCTTCCCGAACTCGTCGACGTCGCCGCCCGCACGTTCCCAATGGCGTGCCCTCCGTCGGTGACCGCAGAGAACGTCGCGGCGTTCATCGACGAGAACTTGTCGCACGCGCGCTTCGCCGACTACCTGGCCGATCCCGACCGGCTGCTGCTGATCGCCCGGGAGGACGGCCGAATGATCGGTTACGCCATGCTGATTCGCGGAGTTCCCGATGACGGCGGTGTCCAGCGCGCGGTCGTCCTTCGGCCCGCCGTGGAGATCTCGAAGATGTATGTGCTGCCCGACAGCCACGGCGCAGGCGCGTCGGCGGCCCTGATGGCCGAGGCCGTCAAGCGGGCCGACGAACTCGACGCCAAATGTGTGTGGCTCGGGGTGAATCAGCGGAACCAACGGGCGCAACGCTTTTACACCAAGCACGGGTTTTCCATCAACGGCACCAAGACATTTCGGGTCGGCGCCGATATCGAGAACGACTACGTTATGGTGCGCCCGATCTGACCCGCGGTCGTCAACGCCAGCAGCCGTGAGGTGGCCCGCAGGTATTTCTTCCTGAACCCGCCCGCCAGCATCTCTTCGCTGAAGATGGTGTCCAGCTTGGTTCCCGACGCGACGACGGGAATTCCCGCGTCGTACAGGCGGTCGGTCAGCGACACCAACCGCAGTGCCACGTTCTGGTCGTCGATCGGGTGCACGCCCGTGATGAACACCGCCGCAACACCTTCGATCAGCGTCAGATAGCGCGACGGATGCATGGTCGCCAGGTGCGCGCACAGGGCGTCGAAGTCATCGAGGGTGGCGCCGGGGACGGCGGCGGCGCGCACACCGACCTCCTCGTCGGACAGCGGATCGGGCGCGGGCGGCAGATCGCGATGGCGGTAGTCGGGCCCCTCGATGCGGACGGTAGTGAAAATCGCTGCGAGCGTGTTTATTTCGCGGAGAAAATCCTGAGCGGCAAACCGGCCCTCACCCAGCTGTTCGGGCAACGTGTTGGATGTCGCCGCAATCGACACGCCGCGTTCGACCAGCGCCGAGAGCAGCCGCGAGATCAACGTGGTGTTGCCGGGATCGTCCAGCTCGAACTCGTCGATGCACACCACGACGTAGTCGGCGAGCAGGTCGATGCACTCGAGGAAGCCGAAGACACCGGCCAGCTGGGTGAGCTCGCCGAACGTCGCGAACGCGCTCGGCGCGGGGCTCGCGGCCGAGATCGCGTAGTAGCTCGACGCCAGGAGGTGGGTCTTGCCGACGCCGAACCCGCCGTCGAGGTACAGCCCGACTCCGGGCAACACCTCACGCTTGCCGAAGAGCTTCTTCCTGCCTGCCCGCCGCCTCACCGCCTCATCGCAGAACGTCGTGCAAGACTGCACTGCCGCGGCCTGCGACGGCTCGCCCGGGTCGGGCCTGTAGGTGTCGAAGCTGACGTCGGCGAAGGTCGGTGGCGGGTGCAGCTGGGCGATCAGCCGCTCCGGGCTGACCGTGGGGTGCCGATCGACGAGATGCCCGACACCAGCACCAGATCTGCTCCGCTCGTCCGCGCCGGAGTGCATGCACGAACTGTAGCGACGTGCTCCAATCGTCCCCATGGCCGACGACTCCGCCGCGGTGCGCTTCACCGAGTTGGGGCCTGCGGGCAGCCCCATCGAGTCCCTCGACGATCCCCGGATGGCTGACTTCTACGCCTACCCCGACGACCCGCAGACGTGCTGGGTTCGCGCCAACATGATCGCCAGCCTCGACGGCGGCGCGACCGACGACGGCAAGGCGGGCGGCCTGGCCGGACCAGGCGATCGCGCGGTGTTCGCGCTGATGCGTCAGCAGGCCGACGTGATCCTGGTCGGCGCGGGCACCGTCCGCGTCGAGAACTACTCGGGCGCGCAGTTCAGCCCCGCTCAGCGGCAGGCCCGGCAGCGGCGTGGGCAGGCCGAGGTGCCACCGATCGCCGTGGTCACCAACCGGGGCGAGTTCGACCATGACGCCAAGCTTTTCACCCGCACCGAAGTTCCCCCGCTGATCTTGACGTCCAGCAGGGCGGCCGCCGCCACCCGCAGCCGCCTCGGGTCGCTCGGTGAGGTCATCGACGCATCCGGTCCGCGCGCAAGCGAGGTGGACCCCGCCACAGTGCTGAAGATCCTCGCCGACCGCAGGCTATTCCGCGTGCTCACCGAGGGCGGGCCGTCATTCCTCGGCTCGTTGATCTCCGACGGACTGCTCGACGAGCTGTGTCTGACCATCGCACCGCTTCTGGTCGGCGGTTCGGCGCTGCGCGTGTCCACAGGGCTCGACCACGTCCACTCTCAGATGCGGTGCAGTCACCTGCTCAGCGACGACGCCGGCTACCTGTACACGCGCTACGTCAGGGGTGGCTGACAGCCGGATCAGTACTGTGGTGCGCATGCGTCGGCGTCGTCTGGTCTGTGCCCTGAGCACCTCGACCGTCGTTGTTTCGGCTTTGCTGGCCGGATGCACGCCGCTTCTGGCCGCCGATCCGCGCTACGCAACCAACTCGGGAGCACACCCACAGGGCCAGCCCGCCAACGACAAGAAATCCGACGGGCCACCGGCGATCGACGCCCCGAAGAACGACCTGTCGTGGCGCAACTGCACGTCTCAGGTCTTCGGCGACTCCGCCGTGCAGCCGCTACCCGGCGTGACACTGGACTGCGCCACCTACGACGCCGACCTCGACCCGATCAGCGGCGCGAACGGGTCGGTGAGCATCGGCGTGGTGCGCGCCCGCTCCGTGCAGACCCCCGACGACGCGGGCCCGCTGGTGATGACCACCGGCTCGGATCTGCCGAGCTCGGTCCAGCTGCCGGTATGGCTGTCGCGCGCAGGCACCGACGTGCTCAAGAGCCATCCCATCGTTGCCGTCGACCGACGCGGCATGGGCATGTCCAGCTCGATCGACTGCCGCGACCTGTTCGACCGTCAGGAGATGCTCGACCAGGCGCAGTTCCAGTCCGGCGACGACCCGGTCGCCAACCTCGCCGCAATCGCCCAGACCGCCACCACCAGCTGCACCGACTCCATCGCGCCCGGCGATTCGGCCTACGACAACGCGCACGCCGCCGAGGACATCGAGCGGCTGCGCAGCACATGGGACGTGCCCACGATCGCGCTTCTGGGCATCGGCAATGGCGCCCAGGTCGCGTTGGCCTACGCGGGCTCGCATCCCGGCAAGGTGGCGCGGCTTGTCCTCGACTCGCCGCTGCCGCTGGGCATCGCCGCCGAGGCCGCGACCGAACAGCGCGTCAAGGGTGAGCAGACGGCCCTGGATGCGTTCGCGACGCAGTGCGCGGCCGTCAACTGCCCGCTCGGTCCCGACCCGAAAGGTGCAGTCGACTCGCTGCTCGCCGACGCCCGCGCAGGCGACGGCCCCGGAGGCGCTGCGGTCGCCACCGTCGCCGACGCGATCAGCACCGCGCTGGCCTACCCCCGCGGCGACCGCACGTCGTCGACCAACAGCCTGGCGGCGGCGGTGGCCGCAGCGCGCTCCGGCGACGCCAACCAGTTGACCAACCTGATCACCCAGGCCGACAACCTGCGCCAGTCCGACGGCCAGTTCGTCAACTCCTGCAGCGACGCGCTGAACCGGCCGACCCCCGATCGAGTCCGCGAACTCGTCGTCGCGTGGCCCAAGCTGTATCCGCAGTTCGGCGCCGTCGGTGCGCTCAGCCTCGTCAAATGCCTGGACTGGCCCAGCGGCACGGCGCCGCAGGATCCGAAGAACCTCAAGGTCCCGGTGCTGCTGCTGGGTGTGCAGAACGACCCGATCGTCGGCAACGACGGCGTCGCGCAGGTCGCCGCCACCATCATCAACGCAGGAGCATCCAGCAAGCGGGTGATCTGGCAGGGCATCGGGCACGGCGCGAGCGTCTACTCCGACTGTGCGCTCAAGCCCGTGATGGGCTACGTGGACAGCGGCAACCTGCCACCCACGGACACTTACTGCCCCGCCTAGTCCTGTCGTCGGGACCGTCGGTGTACCGTTCGCTCGTGGCGGCACCAGACTCCATCCGTACCGGCCTGCTGAATCTCTTCCGACCCCGCACGTCTGCGCCCAGCGCGGCAACAGTGCTGCGGTCGGCGTTGTGGCCGATCGCGATCATGTCGATCGCCCACCGCAGCTATGTGCTGTCCAGCAACGGCGACATCACCGACGACTTTGGGCCGGTCTATCGCGCTGTCAGCAACTTCAGACGCGGCTGGGACATCTACAACGAGCACTTCAACTACGTCGACCCGCACTATCTGTATCCGCCTGGCGGCACATTGTTGATGGCTCCGTTCGGGTACATGCCCGTATTCGCCTCGCACAACTGGTTTGTCGCGGTGAACACGGTCGCGATGATCGTGGCCGCCTGCTTGTTGGTGCGGTTGTTCAACTTCTCGCTGACGTCGGTGGCGCTGCCCGCACTGCTGCTCGCCATGTTCTGCACCGAGTCGGTGACCAACACCATTGTGTTCACCAACATCAACGGCTGCGTGCTGCTGACCGAAGTGCTGTTCTTCCGATGGCTGCTGTCGGGGAAGGTCAGCGATGAGTGGTGGGCCGGCGCGGCGATCGGCCTGTCGCTGGTGGTCAAACCCGTTCTCGCCGTGCTTCTTCTGATCCCCTTGCTGAACCGGCAATGGCGGGCCCTTGCCACCGCGATCGCGGTGCCGTTGGCGTTCAACGTGGCCGCGTGGCCACTGGTGTCCGATCCGATGAACTTCGTGAAGCGCACGGTGCCGTACATCCTCGGCACCCGCGACTATTTCAACAGCTCCATCCAGGGCAACGGCACGTATTACGGGCTACCGGTGTGGTTGATCCTGCTGATGCGGATTGTCTTCACGGTGCTGGCAATCGTCAGCCTGTGGCTGCTGTACAAGTACTACCGGACCCGCGATCCGCTGTTCTGGATGCTGACGTCGTCGGGTGTTCTGTTGACCGCGTCGTGGTTGGTGCTGTCGCTCGCGCAGGGCTACTACTCGATGATGTTGTTCCCGTTCCTGATGACGGTGGTGCTGCCCAATTCGGTTGTGCGCAACTGGCCCGCGTGGCTGGCGACATACGGCTTCCTGACGATGGACCGGTGGCTGATGTGGCGCTGGCCGACGACGGGCCGCTTCCTGGAGTACATGAAGATCACCTACGGCTGGTCGCTGCTGTTGATCGTGGTGTTCTGCGTGCTGTACTTCCGCTATCAGGACGCCAAGGCGGACGGCAGGCTCGACGAGGGGATCGACCCGCAGTGGATGGTCGCCAAGGAGCCGCGCGCTAGCGTGGTGTCATGACCTCATCGCGGCCACGGCTGGAACTCACCGACGACGAGTGGCGCCAGAAGCTCACGCCCGACGAATTCTCGGTGCTGCGCGAAGCAGGCACCGAGCGGCCCTTCACCGGCGAATACACCGACACCAAGACCGAAGGTGTCTACGAGTGCCGGGCCTGTGGCGCCGAGTTGTTCCGGAGCGCCGAGAAGTTCGAATCCCATTGCGGCTGGCCGTCGTTCTTCGACCCGACGAACTCGGATGCGGTCATCCTGCGGCGCGACCACTCCATGGGCATGACCCGGGTGGAAGTCCTGTGCGCGAACTGCCACAGCCATCTCGGACACGTCTTCGAGGGCGAGGGCTACCCCACGCCCACCGACAAGCGCTACTGCATCAACTCGATCTCGCTACGGCTGGTACCTGCAGGCTCCTAGCCTTCAGACCTGTCAACCCCATCGGCGAGGGGCGTCTGGCCTGGCCCGACGCGAGCATGTTCATCATCGCCGCGGCGCTGATCGGCGGGCTGTAGTAGTAACCCTGAGCGACCTCACAGCCGAACTCCCTGAGCTTTTCGGCGGTCTCGGCGTTCTCGACACCCTCGGCGACGGTGGTCACGCCGAGCACGTGCGCGAGGTCGACGACACCGCGCACGACTGCCGCCGCCCGGTTGTCCACCTGGATGGGCGCGATGAACTGCCTGTCCAGCTTCACCTCGTCGATGGCGAGTTCGCGCAGATACCACAGGGCCGAGTAGCCACTGCCGAAGTCGTCGATGGCGATCCGAATTCCGCGTTGCCGCAGCCGTTCCAACACCGAACGGGTGCGATCGATGTTGTCGAGCAGGAAGTCCTCGGTGATCTCGATGGTCAGGCCTTCCGGGCTGAGCCTGCGCGAGGCGAGCTCGGAGGCAATGTGGGTCGGCAGGTCCAGGTCGCCGAGCGACGGCGCGAACACGTTGACCGCGATCGGTACGCCGATGCCCATGGCGTGCCATTCGGCGGCATCGTCGAGCGCCTGCGTCAACACGATGTCGGTCACCGCACGCATCAGTCCGCGCTTGCGGACCAGAGGCAGGAAGTGGGCGGGCCCGAGGAGGCCACGCTTGGGGTGGGGCCACCGCACCAACGCCTCGACGCCCATCACCTCGCCGGTGCGCAGGTCGAACTTGGGTTGGTAGAACACGGTCAGGTCGCCGTGGTCGATGGCGTGACGCAGCTCGCCGAGCAGCCGCACGGCCGCACCGCGTTCGCTGCCCTCGCTCGCCTTGGTCGGCAGCTCGAACTCGTTCGGATCGGTCAGCGCCATGTCCGGGGTGAAGGTATGCAGGCCACCGGATTTCGAGCGCTTCGCCGAGTACATCGCGACGTCGGCCTGTTTCAGTAGCACGTCCGCCGACAGGTCGGGGTTGGCCGCGGAGCCGACGGCCAGCCCGACACTGGGCCTCATCAGCAGCTGCTGACCGTCGATGACGAACGGTTCCTCGAAGGCGGCGACCACGCGGTGGGCGACCAGCCGTGACAGCTCGGGCAGGCCCTCCATCAAGACGGCGAACTCGTCGCCGCCCACCCGGGCCACCGTGTCGGACGTCCGCACGCATCCGAGGAGTCGCTCGGCGGCCTGGATGAGCAGCGCGTCCCCTGCCGGGTGGCCCAGGCTGTCGTTGACGAGTTTGAAATCGTCGAGGTCCATGGAAAGCACTGCCACTGACTGGTTGTCGCGTTCATGTAGTTGCACCGCGTGCTGGAGCCGGTCGTTGAACAGGTCGCGGTTGGCCAGCCCGGTCAGTGTGTCGCGCAACGCCTGGTCGGCCACCATCTTCAGCAGCCGCTGATTCTGCCTGACGACGACGAACTGCCTGGCCATCACCGCGGTCATCAGCAGTGTCGACGACACGAAGATCGGTCCGAGCCCGGGGGTCGGGAGGTATGCGGGCACACACACCAGCGCAGCGACCGCGACCGGAACGTAGGGCAGCCACATCGACACCCGCGACGGCACCTGCGAGACCACCACGGCGGTCTCCGGGGCGCTGCGGCTGACCAGTGCCGCCATGCCGAACGTGAGGAATGCCGCCGCCCAGCCGATGTCGATGAAGTGACCGCTGTGATAGGCGTCGTGTGCGGTCAGATAGGCAAAGGCGCTGTCCGACAACGCCATCAGGACCACGGCGGCGGTGAGCAGCGCAAGCGTCGTACGGTGCCCGGTCCGCGCCCTCGCGAGCACCACCACCGCGACGGTGAGGATCGTGATGTCGGCGATCGGGTAGCTCAGCGAAAGGCCCAACGCGAAACCGCTTGTGCCACCGGCGTTGTTGACACTTCGCAATACGACCACCCACGAAATCTCGAACAGCGCGCCCGCGACGATGAGCCCGTCGAGAATGAAACGTGTCCGCGACTGGCCCGAGTATCCGGTCGGAAACAACACCATGGCCAGGCCGGCGCCGATCGGGAACAACAGATAGCCCGCATCTGCCAGCGACGGGAACGGGGACTGGTGCAGCACGTTCTCGTAGTAGATCCACGACGCTGATCCGAAGGCCCATCC
>JBKPSU010000217.1:0-17306 GCA_046735135.1 Actinomycetota bacterium | reverse complement strand
ACATCGGCCCGGCTGTCGCCGTCGGCCCGGAACGACGTCCGCACCAGGGCCAGGCCGGGCCTGCGCTGAGCCGAAGCAGTCCACTCGATCGCCTCCCGCGCAGCCCACCAGCCAGGGCCGTCCTGGATGCCTGCCGCTTCGTCCAGCATGGTGACCGCGCCCCAGCCGATGCCGAATCGCACATCGACGTCCGGTGCGACCGCCAACCTCAGCGACAGCGCAGCGGCGATCGCCAGTCCGACGCCGGCGAAGGCACCCTGGAATTCGTCGCCGACCGTGAACGCGGGCGGGTCGATCGCGTCCTTGGCGATTTCGCGAAGCGCGTCGTTGAGCGCTCGGTGCGCCCCGGCCCGGTCAGCGACGGTCCGCGAGCCGACGACATCGCCGATGAGGGTCGCGCGCACGTCCGATGAAGCAGCAGCCTTCATCTTCGTCATATGAAGACTATAGCTTCATAATTCAAAAATGAAACTGACAGCTTCAATCAGGCGCGCCGAATTCTCCGCGAAATAGCATTCCTGGTCGTCATTTCGGCGAGATCACAGCCAGGAATGCTATTTCGCGGGAGAACGACCGCGAGCTAGTCGACCAGCGCGGCCGCCGCCCGAAGGTGTTTGACCGCGTCGCTGACGATCGATTCGACCAACTCGGCGCACGACGGCAGATCGTCGAGGATGCCCGCGACCTGGCCGGAGGCCAGCACGCCGGCATCGGTGTTGCCCTCGACGAGGCCCGCCTTCAGCAGCATCGGGGTGTTGGCCGCCATCACCACCTGCGACCAGGTCAGCTCCTTGCCGTGTCGCATCTCGAGGCCGTCGCTGATCATCGACCGCCACGTCATCTTCGACATCTTCTTGAACTTCTGCGCGTTGCGCACAGCCGCGCCGAAACCACGCAGCCGCGAGCCGCTTTCGAGTCGCTCCACCAAGCCGGTGCGCAGCACGCGGTGCGGCATCCCGTCGACACGCGTCGACACCACGGTGCCGTCGAGGCCGGCCTGCAGGTACCGCTGCTTGACCGCATCGGGCACGGTGGAATCCGACGTCAGCAGGAACCGCGTACCCATCGCGACGCCCGCCGCGCCGTAGGACAGTGCCGCGGCCAGTCCTCGCCCGTCGAAGAATCCGCCCGCGGCGACCACCGGTATGTCGACAGCGTCGAGCACGGATGGCAACAGCAGCGTGGTGGCCACCGGCCCGGTGTGGCCGCCGCCTTCCCCGCCCTGCACGATCACCGCGTCGGCGCCCCAGCCCGCCACCTTCTTGGCATGCTTTGCCGCGCCGACCGACGGGATCACCACGACGCCGGCCTCTTTCAGCTTGGCGATCAGATCCGGTTTCGGGGCGAGCGCGAACGACGCCACCCTGACGCCCTCGCGGATGAGCAGGTCGACGCGATCGTTGGCATCCCCGGCGTCGGCGCGGATGTTGATGCCGAACGGCTTGTCCGTCGCGGCCTTCACCTTCTCGACCGCGGTCTGCAGCTCGGCCAGCGTCATCGTCGCCGACGCGAGAATGCCGAGGCCGCCCGCGTTCGACGTCGCCGACACCAGCCGCGCACCGGCCACCCAGCCCATGCCGGTCTGGACGACGGGATGCTCGATGCCGATGAGCTCGGTCAGCGGCGTACGAAGCATGCTCACGATCGAATTTCCTTGTCCCGCAGCGATTTGGGGTCGATCACCTCGCGGAGGAGCTTGAGCTCCTCGTGCGTGGCGAGCCGCGTCTGCTCGGCCTCATCGAGCCCGTGCACCTCGAACGACGTGTTCTCCCTGACCTGCTCGGCCTCGATACCGGGGTGCAGAGACAGGGCCCGCATCGTGTGGTCGGGGCCGTTGAAGTCGAAGACACCAAGGTTGGACACCACGCGGTAGACATTGACGAACCGATACGCCGGATTGTCGGGATCGACCTTGTCCCAGCCGATTCCGGACACCACGTCCACGGTGTCGCCGAACACCCGCTTGGAGTGGTTGCCGACCCAGTAGCTGGTGGCGTGGTTGATGCTGTTGCCCGGTGCGCCCCGCACGCCGAACATCTGCCGGGTCGGGTGTTGCAGCGGCCCGAACGCCGACAGGTTCTGGTTGCCGTACCGGTCAATCTGGTTGGCGCCCATCACCACATGGCGACGGCCCCACGCCAGCGTCTCGAAGACCCGGCCGAACGGCATCCAGCCCTCGATGGCGCCTGCGGCGCCGATCGCGGGCGTGTCGGCAAGCAGCCGAGCCTCGCCGTCGGTCAGCAGGATGTCGGGGGAGAACGTCAGCCGGGCCAGTCGCGCGCCGATCGACACCATGGTCGCCATCGGGCTGACCATGATCTCCCCGGCGTCGCGGAACAGCTCCGCGCACGCGACTGCGCACACCTCGGCGCGGGACATGGAGATCACTTCGACGCCTCCTGAGCTTCCTTGAACTTGCGCACCGCCGCCTGGTAATCGGCCTCGTCACCGGACAGATAGGTGGCGACGAACTCCTGCCATGTCTCGTCGGACGCGGCCGCCTCGGCGTAGTGGCGCTGGAACTTCTCGTCACGCTCGTAGTCAGGTTCCGCCGTCGTGAAGTGGGCGCCGTTGGGTGCCTCGACGACGGAGTCCACCATCATGCGGTTGATCAGTAATGCCTGCGGCGGAACCGATTTCACCAGCTCCTCGGTCGGCACCAACCGCTCGACCGAGAGCAGGCGCCTCTCGGCGGCCATCAGGTACAGGTCGTCGAAGTACGGGTCGATGCCGGTGTAGGCCGCATTGCCCTGTTCGTCACCGATGTTCATGTGCACGAATGCCGCATCCAGTTTCAGTGCCGGCATCGCAATGAGCTCTTCATGGCCGCCGTTGGTGGGGTACGGCGACGTCACCGTCTTCAGCTCGTCGCCCCAGAACGCGCGCACGTCGCTGCCGAGACCGGCGCGAATGGGCAGGAACGGAAGTCGTTGCGCCGCAGCCTGTAACCCGCAGCGCAGCATGCCCTCGTCCATCTCGCGCGATTCGATGGAGCCGCTCGTGCGTGCCTTGCCGAACCATGGGTCGTAAAACGGCGGCGAGTCCAGCGACACGAAGCCGTAGTAGACCCGCTTGACCTTGCCTGCGGCGCACAGCAATCCGATGTCCGGACCGCCGTAGGTCACCACGGTCAGGTCAGTGACATCGGTGCGCAGCAGCGCGCGTACGAACGCCATGGGCTTACGCCGAGATCCCCAGCCGCCGATACCGATGGTCATACCACTGCGGATCGAGGCGATCGCATCGTCCAGAGTGGTTCTCTTGTCGGTCATTTGGATCCCTTGTCAGTCCCGGCGAATGCGTCGCGATGCTCGTCGGACACCCCGGCCAGGTTCAGCTCGAAGGTGAAGCCCTGCTCCATCCGGTAACTGGAGTTGACCTTCTGCACGTCGATGAGGTTCAGCGCTTCCTTGGCGGCCCTGATGACCCGGGTGTCCTTGGCGGCGATGTCACGCGCGACTCGCAGTGCCGACTCATCTAGGTCGGCGCGCGGGACCACTTCATGCACCGACCCGAAGTGGTGCAGGGTCGGGGCGTCGACGGTGGCGGCGGTGAAGAACAGCCGGCGCATCATGTGCTGAGGCACCAGGCGCGACAGATGCGTGGCCGCACCGAGTGCGCCGCGCTCCACCTCGGGCAGCCCGAACGTCGCGTCGTCGGATGCGACGATCACGTCGGCGTTGCCGACCAGCCCGATGCCGCCACCCACGCAGAATCCGTTGACGGCGGCCACGACCGGCACCGCGCACTCGTATACGGCGCGGAAAGCCTCGAAGCAGCCGCGGTTGGCGTCGATGAGCGCGGTGAAGCCCTCGGTTTTCTGCATCTCCTTGATGTCGACGCCCGCGTTGAATCCGCGGCCCTCGGCCCGCAGGATCACCACGTGCGTGGACTGGTCGCGGCCTGCGGCCGTGATGGCGTCGGCGAGCTCGAACCATCCGCGCGACGGGATCGCGTTGACGGGTGGGTAGTCGACAGTGACCGAGACGATGCCCGGCTCGACCGACTTGGTGGTGATAGTCATCGGGGGACTCCTGCTGGGGGCCGGTTACCTAAGCAAGCACTTGCTTGGTACGCTAGCACAGTGTCCGACCCGGCTGACAGTGGTATCAAGCTGCAACTGAGCGGTCGGGTCGTCCTTGTGACCGGTGGCGTACGAGGGGTCGGTGCTGGAATCAGCGCCGTCTTCGCCGCCCAGGGCGCGACGGTCGTCACGTGCGCGAGACGCCCGGTCGAGGGATCGCCGTACGCGTTCCACTCCTGCGACGTCCGTGACGACGACTCCGTCAAGGCGCTCATCGACGCGATCGTCGCCGAGCACGGGCGCCTCGACGTGGTGGTCAACAACGCGGGTGGATCGCCCTACGTATCCGCATCCGAGGCGTCCGCGAAGTTCAGCAGCAAAATCATCGAGCTCAACCTGCTTGGCCCGCTGTCGGTTTCGACGCACGCGAACACCGTGATGCAGACCCAGGAGCACGGCGGGTGCATCGTCAACATCGCAAGCGTGAGCGGCAGGCGGCCCACGCCGGGAACGGTGGCCTACGGTGCCGCGAAAGCGGGCCTGGAGAACATCACCAGCACGCTGGCGGTCGAGTGGGCGCCCAAGGTGCGGGTGAACTCGGTCGTCGTCGGCATGGTGGAGACCGAACAGGCCGAATTGTTCTATGGCGACGCGGATTCCATCGCCGCGATCTCGAAGAACGTGCCGCTGGGCAGGCTCGCCAAACCGTCCGACGTCGGCTGGGCCGCGGCGTTCCTCGCCTCCGATGCGGCGTCATACATCAGCGGCGCATCGCTGGAGGTGCACGGCGGTGGCGAGCCGCCGCACTACCTGGCCACCACAACGGCGGACCTCAAGTAAACAAGGAGACGACGAATATGGGACTGCTCGACGGCCGCGTGGTCATCGTGACGGGCGCAGGCGGCGGCATCGGTCGCGCGCATGCGCTGGCATTCGCTGCCGAAGGGGCGCGCGTCGTGGTCAACGACATCGGCGTCGGCCTCGACGGTTCGCCTGCCGGCGGTGGCAGCGCCGCACAGGGCGTCGTCGACGAGATAACCTCTGCGGGCGGTGAAGCCGTCACCAGCGGCGCGAACGTGGCCGACTGGCAGCAGGCCGAAAGCCTCGTCCAGACGGCCGTCGAAAACTTCGGCGGCCTCGACGTCCTTGTGAACAACGCGGGCATCGTGCGCGACCGGATGTTCGCCAACACCAGCGAAGAGGAATTCGACGCGGTGATCGCGGTGCACCTCAAGGGGCACTTCGCGACGATGCGCCATGCGGCCGCGTATTGGCGCGGACAGTCCAAGGCGGGCAGTACGCCCGATGCCCGCATCATCAACACCAGTTCCGGCGCGGGGCTGCAGGGCAGTGTGGGCCAGGCGAATTACAGCGCGGCGAAGGCGGGCATCGCGGCCATGACCCTGGTCGCGGCGGCCGAGATGGGTCGCTACGGCGTCACCGTCAACGCCATCGCGCCGTCCGCGCGCACCAGGATGACCGAAACCGTCTTCGCCGACATGATGTCGACGCAGGACAAGGACTTCGATTCCATGGCGCCCGAGAACATTTCACCGCTTGTGGTGTGGCTGGGCAGTGTGGAGTCGCGCGACGTCACCGGAAAGATGTTCGAGGTCGAGGGCGGCATCATCCGTGTCGCGGAGGGCTGGGCTCACGGGCCCGAGATCGACAAGGGTGCGCGCTGGGATCCGGCGGAACTCGGTCCTGTGGTCAACGATCTGCTGGCGAAGGCGCGCCCCCCGGTTCCGGTATTCGGCGCCTGACGGGCGGGCGGCCCTTCCTTCCCTGTGAACCGGGTGTGAAAACGCCGATTGCGGGCAATGATGAAGACGTGAGGCGGATCACACTGCCGGCGATCGTCGGCGCAACGCTCTTGGTTTTGGCCGGATGTGGTGGTCAGCGAGGTGGTGACGGCGGAGAGGCGGCCCAGGCGCCGACGACCTGCACGGTCGGCAGCGACGCGCGCCTGAGCATCGCGACCGGCAACACCACCGGCGTCTACTACAGCCTCGGCGGCGCCTACGCCGAGGCGATCGCCGCCGAGAGCGCGGGCAAGCTGAAGGCCACAGCGGCGGAAACCTCGGCATCGCTGCAGAACATCCAGCAGTTGGTGGCGGGCACGCATCAGGTCGCGTTCTCGCTCGCCGACACCGCCGCCGACGCGATCCAGGGCAAAGAGTCCTTCAAGGAGCCGCAGCCGATCGCGGCGCTCACCCGGCTCTATCCCAACTACACGCAGGTGGTCGTTGGCACCAATTCCGGCATCAACACCATCGCCGACATGCGCGGCAAGAGGGTGTCGACGGGAGCGCCGAACTCCGGGACCGAGGTGATCGCCAACCGGATGCTCACCGCGGCAGGCCTCGATCCGGCGAAGGACATCCAGGCGCAGCGGACCGAGCTGGGAAAGACCGTCGAAGGTATGAAGGACGGCTCCATCGACGCGATGTTCTGGTCGGGCGGCCTGCCGACCAGCGGTATCACCGACCTGTTCACCAGCCGGCGCGGCACCGTCAAGTTCATCGATGTCACCGACACCCTGGACAAGCTGAAGGAGATCAACCCCATCTATGAACGGGGCGTCATTCCGGCGGCGACCTACCAGACAAAAGGAGAGGTGCCGACCGTGGTGGTGCCGAATCTGCTTCTGGTGAAAGAGGATATGGACGGCAATACGGCATGTGTGCTGACCAAGGCGATGTTCGACCACAAGGCCGATCTGGTGAAGGTGAACAAGGCGGCCCAGGACATCAACCTGGACACGGCGCGCCAGACCGACCCGGTGCCGTTGCACCCCGGGGCCAAGAAGGCACTCGACGACCTCGGCGCGAAGGGCTGACCGAGCGCGACGACGAAGACGGCGGGCCCGCGCCTGCCGGGGATACGGTGACCGCCACGGCGGGCGCTGCCGCCTACGAAGAGGAAAAGCCGGCCCGTGAGCTGACCGGCTGGGTGGCCCATGGCGTCACCGCGGCGTGCGTCCTGATCGGGTTGTTCGCGATCTACCAGGTGTTCTTTCCTCTGGCACAGGGCAATCAGGTCTCCCTGATCTACTTCCTGGCGGCCGTCCTGCCGCTGACACTGCTGTGCTATCGCTCCGGTATTCGGTTGCGGCGCAAGGAGACCGAAGAGGCCGCCGAATCCGACGAAAAGGAAGTGCCGAACGGCAATCCGTCTGCCGTTGACTGGTTGCTTGCCGTGATCGCACTGGTCGCCTGTCTTTACCCCGTGCTTCCGTTCGAGATCGCTGACGGCGGAGGCGGTTTCGACGAGTTTCTCAGCAGGCAAGGCACCCCAGCGATGATCGACGTCGTCGTCGGGTCGGTGGTGCTGCTCCTGGTGCTGGAAGCCTGTCGGCGCACCACCGGCGCGGCACTGCCCATCGTCTGTCTACTGGCCGTGGCCTACGCCTACTACGGCGGCTACCTTCCGCAGAGCGCCGCAATCGCCCATGCGGGGGTGGACTGGGACCAGATCATCAGCGCCTCGTTCATACAATCGACCGGCCTGTACGGCGTGCCACTCGACGTAGCCGCCACCTACATCGTGTTGTTCACCATTTACGGTGCGGTGCTTGATGCTTCGGGCGCGAGCAAGTTCTTCATCGACCTGTCGCTTGCGGCGTTCCGGCGATCACGCGCGGCGCCTGGGCGCACCGTGACGCTGGCGGGTTTCCTGCTCGGCTCCGTGTCCGGCTCGGGCACGGCGACGACGGTCAGTCTCGGGTCGGTGACCTGGCCGATCCTGCGCCGCGCCGGCTATCCGAAGGAGAACGCGGGCGGCATGCTTGCGGCAGCGGGCATCGGCGCGATCCTGTCGCCGCCGACGCTGGGCGCTGCGGCGTTCATCATCGCCGAGTACCTGGGCGTGCCGTACCTGACCGTGCTGGTGTGGGCGATCGTGCCGACGATCCTGTACTACCTGGGCATCCTGCTGGCCGTCGAGATCGACGCCCGTCGGTACAGCACGCGCGAGGTCGAGGTCAGTGAGCAGTCGGGCTGGCGGCTGCTACTGCGGTTCGGCTATCACCTGCTTTCGCTCGTGTTGATCGTGGTCTTCCTCGCGATGGACATCTCGGCGGTCCGGGCGGTGGTCTACGCGACCTTCGTCCAGATCGCGCTCTCGTTCCTGGATCGGGAGCACCGGCTGACGCCCGCCAGGCTCTACCGGTCGCTGGGCGCCGGGGTCCGCGGTGTGCTGGCCGTCGCAGCGGTCTGCGCCGCGGCGGGCGTCATCGCGGCGATGATCACCCGAACCGGTTTGGGACTTCAACTGCACTCCATCCTGATTAACACGGCGCGGGGAATCACCGAAAACCCGGCGTTGGTACTCACTTTCACGGCGGTGTTCGCCGCACTTGCGGTGGCGGTACTCGGGCTCGCCGTACCCGTCACCGCCTCGTTCGTCATCAGCTGGGTGGTCGTCGGTCCCGCGCTGCAGGACCTCGGTGTCGCCGCCCCCGCTGCTGCCATGTTCGTCTTCTACTTCGCAGTGCTCTCGGAGGTGACACCGCCGACGGCATTGGCGTCCGTCGCGGCCTCCGCGATCACCGGCGGCAGGGTGATGGCCACGATGATGCAGACGTGGAAGTACACGCTGCCCGCATTCCTCGTGCCGTTCGCGTTCGTGCTCACGGACAACGGCGAGGGCCTGTTGGGCCTTCGGTCGATCGGCGACATGGTCTGGACGGCAGTGGTTTCCGCCCTCGGCGTGGCTGCGCTCGCGGTCGTCACCGGCGGCTGGTTGATCCGCAGGGCGGGCTGGCCGGAACGGGTGTTGTGCGTGCCCGCCGCCGCGTTGCTGCTCTATCTTCACCCGACAACGATCATCGTCGGGGCGGTCCTGTTCGCGGTCGCAATGGTGGTGAATCTGATGCTCCGTCGCGACGCACCCGAACCTGTCGCGGCCGCTACTTCTTGAGACGTCGGCTGCCGCCGTGCCAATCCTCTTGTTTGCCAATCGAATCGGTATCGACACCGAAGCTGGCCAGCTGGGGTCGCTCCCGTAGGCTGCGCTTGATCTCGGCGAAGCCGCCGAATCCGGCAAGGCCGATCACGTGATCCCACAGCCGGACAGCATCTTCGGGGCCGGGTAGCCGGCTGATCACCGGGCCGAAGAACGCCATCCCGTCCGGCGGCTGAAAGTGCAGGATCGGCGTTCCGACGTCGCGGCCCGTCAGCGCGAGTGCCTCCTCGGTCTCGGCGCGGATCACGTCGTCGAGCGAGGTGTCGTCCAATGCGTCCGCCAGCTCGATGGGCAGCCCGGCGTTTCGCAGCAGCGGCTCCAACACCCGCCTCGCTCCTTGATCCGCTCCCGACAGCGGGTCGATCTCACGCGAGGTGTCGAAGATCCGGGTGCCGAGCTGTCGATACAGCGCGTCGACGGCCTGGCCGCCGTGCTCGTCACGAGTGCGTGCGGCGACCCGCAGCAGCCGCAGGCCCGCGGTGTGGCCTGCCTCGTACTCCGGCGGGAAGTGCGCGTCATAGTCTATGTGCGCGTTGAGGATTCGCAGCGAGATGAACCGCCAGTCCACCTGATAGTCGCGCTGGTCGGCGACCATCCGAACCCACTTGCTGGTAATCCACGCGAACGGGCAGACCGGATCAAAATAGAAGTGCAGGTCGAATTCCGCCGCCATGGCGGCCATCCTAGAGCGGCTAGAGCCTCTCGAGGATGGTGCCCGTCGAAAGCGCTCCGCCCGCGCACATCGTCACCAGCGCGGTGCTCTGATCCGTGCGCTCCAACTCGTGCAGGGCGGTGGTGATCAGCCTGCTGCCCGTGCTTCCGACCGGATGGCCGAGTGCGATCGCGCCGCCGTTGACGTTGACCTTGTCCATGTCCGGGTTGTGCACACGGGCCCACGACAGCACCACCGACGCGAAGGCTTCATTGATCTCGGTGATGTCGATGTCGCCCATCTTCATTCCGGCCTTCTCCAGCACCTTGGCCGTGGACTGCACCGGCCCGTCGAGGTGGTAATACGGCTCGGCGCCGACCAGCGCCTGGCTGATGATCCGCGCCCTCGGCCGCAGGCCGAGCGCCCTGGCTTTATCCTCGTCCATCCACAACACCGCGGCGGCGCCATCGGAGATCTGCGACGACGTGCCCGCGGTGTGGATGCCACCGTCGAGCACCGGCTTCAGCGACGCCAGGCCATCCAAGGTGGTGTCGCGCAGCCCCTGATCGCGCGTCACGAATGCACGCTCGGAGGTCGGCCGCTTCTGCTCGTCGAGCACCGGCGCCTCGATCGGACTGATCTCGCGGTCGAACCGGCCCTCGGCCCACGCCTGCTTGGCCCTGCTCTGCGACTGGAAGCCCCAGCCGTCGATGTCCTCGCGGGTGATGCCGCGGCGCTTGGCGATCCGCTCGGCCGCGGTGAACTGATCAGGCAGGTCGATGTCCCACGACGAGGGCCGCAGCACCGAGCGGTCGGGGCCTGCGTTGGCGCCGAGCCCGATGACGCTCATCGACTCGATGCCGCACGCGACCCCGACATCGATGGCACCGGCCGCGATCAGCCCGGCGATCAGGTGATTGGCCTGCTGCCCACTGCCGCACTGGCAGTCGACGGTGGTGGCGCCGACATGCTCGGGCAATCCGGCGACCAGCCACGCGACCCGGCTGACGTTGTTGGACTGTTGGGCGAACTGGGTGACGCAGCCACCGATGACCTGCTCGACCTCGCCGGCGTCGATGCCGGCCTTTTCCACCACGGCCTTCTGCACCGCGCCGAGCAGCTCGGTCGGATGTAGGCCCGACAACCATCCATTCCGCTTGCCGATCGGGCTGCGGGTGGCTTCAACGATGACAGGGTTACCCATTCCGCCAGGCTAGAACACGTTTCATTACTCTGACAAGCTGCGTTAGGGCCGAGCCTTTGATCTGCGCAGAAGGCATGTTTTACTGGCACTAGAACACGTTCCAATTGAGGAGAGCTTTTCATGCACTGCCCCATTTCGCCCGACTTCGACTTCCTCGACGCGACCCTGAACCTCGAGCGCCTGCCCGTCGAGGAGCTTGCCGAGCTCCGCAAGTCCGAGCCTATTCACTGGGTCGACGTGCCAGGCGGCACGGGAGGGTTCGGCGACAAGGGCTATTGGCTCGTGACCAAGCACGCCGACGTCAAAGAGGTGTCCAAGCGCAACGATATCTTCGGCAGCTCGCCAGACGGCGCGATCCCGACGTGGCCACAGGGGATGACGCGCGACGCGATCGATCTGCAGAGGGCCGTCCTGCTGAATATGGACGCGCCGCAGCACACCCGGCTTCGCAAGATCATCTCCCGCGGCTTCACCCCGCGCGCCGTCGGACGGCTCGAGGAGCAACTGCGGACCCGCGCCCAGAAGATCGCCGAGACCGCCGCGGCCGAAGGATCTGGCGACTTCGTCGAACAGGTTTCGTGCGAGCTGCCGCTGCAGGCGATCGCCGGCCTGCTCGGCGTACCCCAGGAGGATCGGGACAAGCTCTTCCGCTGGTCCAACGAGATGACCGCCGGCGAGGACCCGGAGTACGCCGACGTCGACCCTGCCATTTCGTCGTTCGAGCTCATCACCTATGCGATGAAGATGGCCGAGGAGCGAGCGAAGAACCCGACCGACGACATCGTCACGACGCTCATCGAGGCCGATATCGAGGGCGAGAAGCTCAGCGACGACGAGTTCGGCTTCTTCGTGGTGATGCTCGCCGTAGCCGGCAACGAGACCACCCGTAACTCCATCACCCACGGCATGATCGCGTTCTCGCAGAACCCCGACCAGTGGGAGCGCTACAAGAAGGACCGCCCCGAAACCGCCGCCGACGAGATCGTCCGCTGGGCGACACCGGTGTCGGCGTTCCAGCGCACCGCACTCGAGGACACCGAACTGGGCGGCGTGAAGATCAAGAAGGGCCAGCGTGTGGTGATGTCCTACCGCTCAGCCAATTTCGACGGCGAGGTGTTCACCGACCCGCATTCCTTCGACATTCTGCGCGACCCCAACCCACACGTCGGGTTCGGCGGCACCGGCGCGCACTACTGCCTCGGCGCCAACCTCGCCAAGATGACCATCAATCTGATCTTCAACGCCGTCGCCGACCACATGCCGGATCTCAAGCCCATCGGCGAGCCGGAGCGGCTCATGTCGGGGTGGCTGAACGGCATCAAACACTGGCAGGTTGACTACACGGGGAAGTGTCCCGTCAGTCACTGACCCGCGGACGAATCAAGGAGGATTCGGGTGGATTTCAGTTTAGACGATGGGCAGCAGGCCGTCGCCGACGTCGTCACCTCGGTACTGGACCGCGACAACAGCTGGGACGCTCTGGTCGCGGGCGGTGTGACGGCGCTGGGCGTGCCCGAGCGCCTCGGCGGTGACGGGGTCGGGCTGGCCGAGCTGGCGACGGCGCTGACCGAGATCGGCAGGCACGGCAGCATCGGCCCCGCGCTGAGCGTTCTGGGCGCCACCGCCGTGCTCCTCGACGTGGCGTCCGAATCGCAGCAGGACCGGTATTTGGCCGGCGTCGCCAAGGGCTCGATCGTGACGCTGGCACTCAACGAGCCAGGCGCCGCTCTGCCGGACAGACCGGCGGCGACGCTCTCGGCGGGCAAGCTCAACGGCACAAAGATCGGCGTTCCCTTTGCCGGGCAAGCGGATTGGATCATCGTGACGGCCGACACCGGCGTCGTGGCGGTCGCGGCGAAGGCCGACGGCGTACAGGCGATCAAGACGCCGACGTCCAACCACACCGATGAATACGTGGTGGCGTTCTCCGACGTCGCCGTCTCGGACGTCGACGTGTTGGCGGACGCGACGGCGACGCGGGTCAACCGGCTCGCGCTGGCGACCACGGGTTCGTTCGCGGCCGGACTGGTGGCAGGTGCGTTGCGGCTGACCGCCGACTATGTCGCGAACCGCGAGCAGTTCGGCAAGCCGCTCTCGACGTTCCAGACCGTCGCCGCGCAGCTGGCCGAGGTGTACATCGCCTCGCGCACACTGACATTGGCGGCGACGTCGGTCATCTGGCGACTGTCCGACGGCCGCGACGCCGACGAGGACCTCGATGTGCTGGGCTACTGGCTCGCATCACAGGCGCCGCCGGTCATGCAGCTCTGCCACCACATGCACGGCGGCATGGGTATGGACATCGCCTACCCGATGGACCGCTACTACTCGACGATCAAGGACCTGACCCGGCTGGTGGGCGGCCCGCAATACCGCCTCGACCTGGTGGGAGCGCAATGTACATCGAACTGACCCCCGAGCAGCGTGCACTGCAAGCCGAACTGCGCGAATACTTCTCGAGCCTCATCTCCCCGGAAGAGGCCAAGGAGATGGAGGCCGACCGGCACGGTAAGGCCTACCGCGCGGTGATCAAGCGAATGGGCTCCGACGGCAAGCTCGGCGTCGGCTGGCCGAAGGAGTTCGGCGGCCTGGGTTTCGGCCCGATCGAGCAGTCGATCTTCGTCAACGAAGCCCACCGCGCCGACGTGCCGCTGCCCGCCGTGACTTTGCAAACAGTCGGGCCGACGCTGCAGCAGTACGGCACCGACCTGCAGAAGAAGAAGTTTCTGCCAGCCATCCTGGCCGGCGAGGTCCACTTCGCGATCGGCTACACCGAACCCGAAGCGGGCACCGACCTGGCGTCGTTGCGCACCACCGCGATCCGCCACGGCGACGAGTACGTCGTCAACGGCCAGAAGGTCTTCACCACCGGCGGCCACGACGCCGACTACGTCTGGCTGGCATGCCGGACTGATCCGGAAGCCGCCAAGCACAAGGGCATCTCGATGCTGATCGTGGACACCACGGATCCCGGCTACTCGTGGACACCGATGATCCTGTCCGACGGCGCCCACCACACCAACGCCACGTATTACAACGACGTGCGGGTGCCTGCCGACATGCTCGTCGGCGAGGAGAACGGCGGCTGGCGGCTGATCACCACCCAGCTCAACAACGAGCGGGTTATGTTGGGGCCCGCGGGCCGGTTCGCGTCGCTGTACGACCGCATCCACGCGTGGGCATCCAAGCCGGGAAGCAACGGCGACGTTCCGCTGGATCACGACGACGTCAAGCGCTCACTCGGTGAGATCAAAGCCATGTGGCGCATCAACGAGTTGCTCAACTGGCAGGTGGCGGCATCCGGCGAGACCATCGACGTCGCCGATGCGGCGGCGACGAAAGTGTTTGGTACCGAACGTATTCAGTACGCGGGCCGGCTGGCCGAGGAGATCGTCGGCGCACATGGCAATCCGGCCGATCCCGACACCGCCGAACTGCTCGAGTGGCTGGACAGCCAGTCCAAGCGAAACCTGGTGATCACTTTCGGGGGCGGAGTGAATGAGGTGATGCGCGAGATGATCGCGGCTTCGGGTCTGAAGGTGCCGAGGGTTCCCAGGTGACGCCCGAAGACATCCACAAGACGGTTGAGGACATCAAGGCGGCGGGACCGAGCAAGGCGCGTGTCGGCCGCGATCCGGTGAATCAGCCGATGATCCGGCACTGGGTCGACGCCATCGGTGACGACAACCCGATCTACATCGACGAGACGGCTGCCAAGGATGCCGGTCATCCGGGGATCGTGGCGCCGCCCGCGATGATCCAGGTGTGGACGATGATGGGCCTCGGCGGTGAGCGTGCCGGCGACGACCCCATCGGGCCGATCATGGAATTGTTCGATGGCGCAGGCTATGTCGGGGTCGTCGCGACCAACTGCGACCAGACGTATCACAGGTATCTGCGGCCCGGCGAGGACGTCAGTGTCGTCGCCGAGCTGACCGATGTCGTCGGCCCCAAACAGACCGCGCTCGGCGAGGGTTACTTCATCAGCCAGCGGATCACATGGCAGGTCGGTGACGAGGATGTCGCCGAAATGGACTGGCGCATCCTGAAGTTCATTCCCCGGGACAAGGACGGAGCAGCGCCTTCCGCGGTTCCCGAGGACCTCGACGCGGATTCGATGATGCGGCCCGCTTCGTCGCGCGACACCAAGTTCTTCTGGGACGGCGTCAACGCACACGAGCTGCGCATCCAGAAGCGTCCCGACGGCAGCCTGCAGCACCCGCCGGTGCCTGCGCTGTGGCAGGACAAAGAGGCGGCTTCGGATCACGTCGTCGCCAGCGGCAAGGGCACGGTGTTCAGCTTCGTGGTGCACCACGCACCGAAGGTGCCCGGTCGCACGCTGCCTTTCGTGATCGCACTCGTCGAGCTCGAGGAAGGGGTTCGGATGCTCGGCGAGCTCCGCAACGTGGATGCCGCATCGGTCGAGGTCGGAATGCCCGTCCGCGCAACGTATATCGACTTCCCTGACGGGAAGACCGGTCCGGCGTGGACGCTGTACGCTTGGGAGCCCGACGCATGAGCACACCAACGGTAGAGGTCGGCACGAAGTTGCCCGAGCTGTCGCTGCGCGGCGATCCGACGTTCATCGTCTCGACGGCGATCGCGACACGCGACTACCAGGACGTCCACCACGACCGCGACAAGGCGCAGGCGAAGGGATCGAAGGACATCTTCGTCAACATCCTTACCGACACGGGTCTGGTAGAGCGCTTCGTCACCGACTGGGCAGGGCCGACGGCGATGATCAAGTCGATCAAGCTGCGCCTCGGTGTGCCGTGGTACGCCTACGACACAGTGACATTCAAGGGTGAGGTGACAGCAGTTGAGGACGGGTTGATCACCGTGAAAGTCGTTGGTAGCAACAGCCTCGGCGATCATGTGGTGGCGACGTCGACGCTGACGATCGGGGGTGTGTGATGCCCGGCCCGTTGAGCGGCAAGGCGGCCATCGTCGGCATTGGCGCAACCGACTTCTCGAAGAATTCCGGCCGTAGCGAGCTCCGGCTCGCTTCCGAGGCCGTGCTCGACGCACTCGACGACGCTGGTCTCACGCCGGCCGACGTCGACGGCATGGTCACGTTCACGATGGACTCCAACACGGAGGTCGCCATTGCGCGGGCCACAGGCATCGGCGAGCTGAAGTTCTTCTCCAAGATCCACCACGGCGGTGGTGCGGCCTGCGCGACGGTTCAGCAGGCGGCGATCGCTGTCGCGACCGGCGTAGCGGATTGCGTTGTCGCATACCGCGCATTCAATGAAAGGTCGGGGCAGCGGTTCGGCCAGGTGCAGATGCGCTTGGTAGAGAACGCGGACTCGACTGGGGTGGACAACTCGTTCTCATATCCGCACGGCCTGTCGACACCCGCGGCTCAGGTGGCGATGATCGCCAGACGGTACATGCATTTGTCGGGAGCGACGAGCAAGGACTTCGGCGTGGTTTCCGTGGCCGACCGCAAGCACGCCGCCAAGAACCCGAGGGCGTATTTCTACGAGAAGCCGATAACCATTGAGGAACACCAGAATTCACGGTGGATCGCTGAGCCGCTGCGGCTGCTCGACTGCTGCCAGGAGACGGACGGTGGCGTGGCGCTTGTCGTGACGTCGACGGAGCGGGCGAAGGATCTCAAGCATCGGCCCGCGGTGATCGATGCCGCCTCACAGGGATCCAGTCCGGACCAGTACTCCATGGTGAGCTACTACCGGCCGGAGCTTGGGCTGCCTGAAATGGGGCTTGTGGGCAGGCAGTTGTGGGAACAGTCAGGGCTGACGCCAGCCGACATCCAGACCGCCGTCCTCTACGACCACTTCACACCGTTCACGCTGATTCAGCTGGAGGAGTTGGGGTTTTGCGGGAAGGGTGAGGCGAAGGACTTCATCGCCGACGGTGCGATCGAAGTCGGCGGCAGGTTGCCCGTCAACACCCACGGCGGCCAGCTCGGTGAGGCCTACATCCACGGCATGAACGGCATCGCCGAGGGCGTGCGTCAGCTGCGCGGAACATCGGTGAACCAAATCGACGATGTCGAGCACGTTTTGGTGACCGCAGGCACTGGCGTGCCGACGTCGGGCCTCATCCTGGGCTAGTCGGCCGGCTTCGTTTTCTAGATAACCGCCCCGGCCTGGGCTACGAGCGAGCCCTTAGCGGGCCTGCGGTTCGGCGATTACGCAACAGTGCGCGGCAAAGCTTCGTGAGCGGTACTCGGCGAATCTCTTGAGCTTCTCTAACCAACTTTGCCATAGGCTTTGCCGCGATTCGATTTAGTGCACGTCAGCGGTGTCGCCGTGGCCGGGCTCGCGAAACTCGTTTAATGGGCCTAGATATATTGCTAGATCTGCACGCTCCCGTCAAAATTAGCGCGAGCGTTAGTAAACTCGAGTCCGGACGAGCTCCAGGTAAACCGACAAATATGCTGGTAACGCAGCATTCGGCACAGCCCGACTGGCGCAACCCGGTTTGCAGGT
>JBKPSU010000216.1:0-6476 GCA_046735135.1 Actinomycetota bacterium | reverse complement strand
CCTCGCCGCGCCCGACGGAATTACCCAGCGAGCCGGTCTCGGGATCGTCGGGCATCGAGCCGTTGGCACTACCGTCGGCCGAGCGGGGATAACCCGGCTCGTTCGGTGAACTCACTCCGGCTCCTTACCGTCGGTCACGTCGCCTGCGGCCCTACTCGGCCGCCTCGTCGGCGTCGCTCTCCTCTGCGTTACGTGCAATCGCAATCAGTGTCGCGCCCTGGCCCAGGTTCATCAACCGAACGCCCTTGGTTTGCCGTCCGGCCTTGCGAACCTGGCGCGCCGCGGTGCGGATGACGCCCCCGCCCGACGTGATCGCGTAGAGCTCGGTTTCGTCATCGACCACCAGCGCTCCAACAAGACTGCCACGTCGCTTGTCGAACTGGATGGTCAACACCCCTTTGCCGCCGCGGCCCTGGACCGGGTACTCGTCGATGGCGGTCCGCTTGGCGTAGCCGCCCGCGGTCGCGACCAGCAGGTACGTGTCGGGCTGCACCACATTCAGCGACAGTAACGCGTCGTCCGTGTTGAACCGCATGCCCTGCACACCGGAGGTTGCCCGGCCCATCGGCCGCAGCGCCTCATCGGTTGCCGAGAAGCGGATCGACTGCCCCTTGGCCGACACCAGCAGCAAGTCGTCCTCGGCCGAGCACAGCACCGCTCCCACCAGTTCGTCACCGTCGCGCAGGTTCACCGCGACGATGCCGCCGGAGCGGTTCGAGTCGAAGTCGGTGAGCTTGGACTTCTTGACCAGACCGTTGCGGGTGGCCAGCACCAGGTACGGCGCGTCCTCATAACCCTTGATCTGGATGACCTGGGCGATCCGCTCCTCGGGCTGGAACGCCAGCAGGTTCGCGACGTGTTGGCCGCGCGCCGTGCGCGAGGCCTCCGGCAGGTCGTATGCCTTGGCGCGGTACACCCGGCCCTGCGTGGTGAAGAACAGGATCCAGTCGTGGGTCGAGCAGACAAAGAAGTGGTTGACGATGTCGTCCTGCTTGAGGCCGGCGCCCTGCACACCCTTCCCGCCGCGCTTCTGGCTTCGATAGAGATCGGTCTTCGTGCGCTTGGCGTAGCCGGTCTCGGTGATCGTGACGACGACGTCCTCGCGGGCGATCAGGTCTTCGTCGCTGACCTCTCCGTCTGCCGCGACGATCTTGGTGCGGCGGGCGTCACCGTGCTTGTCGACGATCTCCTTGAGCTCGGCGGCGACGATCGCGCGCTGACGTTCCGGCTTGGCCAGGATGTCTTCCAGGTCGGCGATCTCGGCCTCGATCTTCGCGAGGTCGTCGACGATCTTCTGCCGTTCCAATGCGGCCAGCCTGCGCAGCTGCATGTCGAGGATCGCCTGCGCCTGGATCTCGTCGATGTCGAGCAGCTCGATCAAGCCGGATCGCGCGTCGTCGACGGTCTGCGACGCCCGGATCAGGGCGATGACCTCGTCGAGCGCATCGAGCGCTTTGACCAGGCCGCGCAAGATGTGGGCCCGCTCGTTGGCCTTCCGCAACCGGTAGGTGGTGCGCCGCACGATGACGTCGAGCTGATGGTCGACGTAGTGCCGGATCAGCTGGTCCAGCCGCAGCGTGCGTGGGACGCCGTCGACGATCGAGAGCATGTTGGCGCCGAAGCTGGTCTGCAGCTGGGTGTGCTTGTAGAGGTTGTTCAGCACCACCTTGGCCACGGCGTCGCGCTTGATCTCGACGACGATCCGCAGGCCCACCCGATCGCTGGACTGGTCCTCGATGTTGGAGATCCCGGTGAGCTTGCCGTCGCGGACCTGCTCGGCGATCGAGGTGATGAAGTTGTCGTGGTTGACCTGATACGGCAGCTCGGTGATGACGATGCCGGTACGGCCGCGGGAATCCTCCTCGATCTCCACCACGCCACGCATCCGGATCGATCCGCGGCCCGTGGCGTAGGTGTCGTGGATTCCCTGCGAGCCGACGATCAAGCCGGAGGTGGGGAAGTCGGGGCCCTTGACCTTCTTGGTGACGGCCTTGAGCGTCGCCTCTTCGTCGGCGTCGTGGTTGTCCAGGCACCAGTAGACGGCCTCGGCGAGCTCGCGCAGGTTGTGCGGGGGCATGTTGGTCGCCATGCCGACCGCGATGCCGCCCGAGCCGTTGGCCAGCAGGTTGGGGAACCGGCTGGGCAGGACGGTCGGCTCCTGTACGCGGCCGTCGTAGTTCGGGATGAAATCGACGGTCTCCTCGTCGATTTCACGCAGCATCTCCATCGCGAGCGGCGTAAGACGAGCTTCTGTGTACCTCATGGCGGCCGGGGGATCGTTGCCCGGTGAGCCGAAGTTGCCCTGCCCGTCGACAAGCGGGTAGCGCAGCGACCACGGCTGGGCCATCCGGACCAGGGTGTCGTAGATCGACGAGTCGCCGTGCGGGTGGTAGTTGCCCATCGTTTCCGCAACGGAGCGTGCGGATTTCGCGTGGCTGCGGTCGGGCCGGAAGCCCGAGTCGAACATCGCGTACAGCACCCGGCGGTGCACCGGCTTGAGGCCGTCGCGGACCTCCGGCAGTGCGCGGCCGACGATCACGCTCATCGCGTAGTCGATGTAGCTGCGCTGCATCTCCTGCTGGATGTCGACCGGCTCGATGCGATCTCCTGCTTCGTCGCCGGGCGGCAACGTGGTATCAGTCATTGAGTTTCAGTCCTAGGTTGTTGCGAATTCCGCTAAACATCAAGGAAGCGAACGTCTTTGGCATTACGGGTGATGAAGCTGCGCCTGGCTTCGACGTCCTCGCCCATCAGAATCGAGAACAACTCGTCGGCGGCCGCGGCGTCGTCCAATGTGACCTGACGCAGCACCCGCACCGACGGATCCATCGTGGTTTCCCACAGTTCCTTGGCATCCATCTCGCCGAGACCCTTGTAGCGCTGGATGCCGTCGTCGATGTTGATCTTCTTGCCCGCCTTCTTGCCCGCTTCGAGCAGGCCGTCGCGTTCCCGGTCGGAGTAGGCGAACTCCGGTTCGCTGCGCTGCCACTTCAGCTTGTACAGCGGCGGCTGCGCGAGGAAGATGTGGCCGTTCTCCACAAGCGGTTTCATGAACCGGAACAACAGGGTCAGCAGCAGCGTCGAGATGTGCTGACCGTCCACGTCGGCGTCGGCCATCAGCACGATCTTGTGATACCGCAGCTTGGTGAGGTCGAACTCATCGTGAATACCGGTGCCCAGCGCCGTGATGATCGCCTGGACTTCGGTGTTCTTCAGCACCCGGTCGATGCGGGCCTTCTCGACGTTGATGATCTTTCCGCGTAACGGCAGGATCGCCTGGAACATCGAGTCACGCCCACTCTTGGCCGAACCGCCTGCCGAGTCGCCCTCCACCACGTACAGCTCGGACTTGCGCGGGTCGGTGGACCGGCAGTCGGCCAGCTTGCCCGGCAGCCCACCGATGTCGGTGGCGCTCTTGCGCCGGACCAACTCGCGCGCCTTGCGGGCCGCGATGCGGGCTTGAGCCGACGAAACCGCCTTGTTCACAACGGTCTTCGCCTCTGCAGGGTTGGCCTCGAACCAGTGCGTCATCTGTTCGTTGCAGATCTTCTGCACGAACGACTTCACCTCGGTGTTGCCGAGTTTGGTCTTGGTCTGGCCCTCGAATTGCGGCTCGGCCACCTTCACCGAGATCACCGCCGCCAGACCCTCGCGGATGTCGTCGCCGGTGAGATTCGGGTCCTTGTCCTTGAGGAGTTTCTTGTCCTTGGCGTACTTGTTGACAACGCCGGTCAGCGCAGCCCGGAACCCCTCTTCGTGGGTGCCGCCCTCGTGAGTGTTGATGGTGTTGGCGAAGGTGTGCACCGACTCCGAATAGCCTGCGTTCCACTGCATTGCGATCTCGACCTCGTGGCCGGTGCCCTTGCCGTCGAAGTCGATGATGCTCTGCTGAATCGGTGTCTTCGTCCGGTTGATGTGCTTGACGTAGTCGACCAAACCGCCGGGGTAGTGGAAGGTGCGGTTCTTCGTCTTGTGCGGCGCCGACGCCTCGGCGGCTTTCTCGTCGGCCGACTTCGGCGCTTCTGCGGTGTCGCTGACGACCTCGTCGACGACTTCCTCCGCGCTCACCCGCTCATCGGCGAGGGTGATCGTCAGGCCCTTGTTCAGGAAGGCCATCTCCTGCAGCCGCCGGGCCACCGTCTCGAAGTCGTAGTTCGTCGTCTCGAAGACGTCGGGGTCCGCCCAGTACCTGACGGTGGTTCCGGTCTTCTTGGTGGCATCGCCCTGCTTGAGGGTGCCGGGCATGGCGCGGTCATAAGACTGAAACCATTCGTGGCCGTCGCGGGAGATGTCGACCTCGAGCCGGGTCGACAATGCGTTCACCACGGAAACGCCGACGCCGTGCAGGCCGCCGCTGACGGCGTAGCCACTGTTCTCGCCGCCGAACTTTCCGCCGGCGTGCAGCTGGGTCATCACGACGTCGACGGTCGGCGCACCGCTCGCGTGCATCTCGACAGGGATGCCGCGGCCATCGTCGGTGACCTCGACACCGCCGTCCTCGAGAATCCGCACAGCGACTTTGGTCGCGTATCCGGCCATGGCTTCGTCCACGGCGTTGTCGACGACCTCCCACACCAGGTGGTGCAGACCGCGCTCGCCGGTGGAGCCGATATACATGCCCGGTCGTTTGCGGACGGCCTCCAAACCTTCGAGTACGGTGATGGCGTCGGCGCCGTATTTTTTCTCGGCCTTCTTCTTCGCAGCAGCCACGGGCGGAAGCTTCTCCTTGGGGGTCGCAGCGACGGTAGTGATTACCGTCTGCAAGTCACGAAGACAGTCTACCGTCAGATCGCGACAGGACTGATTCTGAGGCGGCGTTTCTGCACACCTATTTGCGCCGCCTGTGGAATTTTTCGATCCAAGGTGCGTCAAGACGCTTGAGGACGCGGGTTTCGGGATTCTAGAAGCTCTGAGCCAACCGGTCGGCGGGACCTCATCCGTATGTGTCGCGGGGACCCCGGCCCGCGATGTGGTATCGGCCCTTGCGCCACGACGGGCCCACCGGGCCGATGATTTTCAGCGAGGTGACCATCCCGTCACCGACCGCCGCGGCGATCTTGGCCAAAAGTTGCGCTTGCACCATCCGCAACTGCGTGGCCCACGCCGTCGATTCGGCAGAAACGCTCAGCACACCCTCTCGCAGCGCTGTCGGCGCCGCATGCGCGGCGATCTGCTCGCCGACCACCGTCCGCCACTGTCCGAAGACGGTGCCTTCGGCCACCCGCGTCGACCAACCGCGGGTGCGCGCCAGGTCCCGCGTCGCCGCACCAAGGGTCTGCGGGTCCCTGGCATCGGGTCCCGGGCCTGACCAGGTGCGCCGCCTGCCCGCGATGCGCCGGGGGGTAGGGGAGTTCCGGCCGCGCCCGACGTCCTTGCCTTGGCTTCGCGCCGTCCCTCTGGCCTCTTCCAGGGTGCGGCGCACCAGATCCATCCCCGTCAATCCCGCCAGATGCTCCGGGGGGCCAGCCGTGGTGTCGGGCGCTTCGTCGTCGGTCACTGCTCCACCACAGACACTCGGCCGCCATCGTCGTCAGTCATCGTTATCCCGATCCTGCGTGCGTCCCAGTCCGCCGGAATGTCGTCGGGGACCGCCGCGGTCACCAGCACCTGCTCTGCCGAACCGGCCACTCCCGCGAGCGCATTGCGCCGTGCGGTGTCCAACTCGGCGAACACATCGTCGAGCAGCAGCACCGGATCGCCGCCTTCGGACCGCAACAATTCGTAGGCAGCCAACCGCAGCGACAGCGCTATCGACCACGATTCGCCGTGGCTTGCAAAGCCTTTCGCGACCTGGTCGCCGAGGCGCAACTCAAGATCGTCGCGATGAGGTCCGACCAGACAGACACCCCGTTCGATCTCCGCGTCACGCCGACGTGACAATGCGTCGAGCAGGGCCGCTTCGAAGAACTCCACAGTCTCGTTCTGGCCGTCGATCTGCTCGACCTTGGTTCGATAGTGAATCGCAGCGGGCCGCGACGCAGGCGCCAGCAGTTGGTAGGCCTTCTCGACTTCCGGCGCGAGCTGGTTGACCAGCTCGATACGCGCTGCGATGAGCTGCGCACCGTGGGCCGCCAGGTGGCCGTCCCATACATCGAGCGTGTCGAACACGCTGCGATCGCCGCGGTACCTCGCACCCGCCGCCGTCTTCAGCAGCGCGGTGCGCTGCCGCAGCACCTTGTCGTAGTCCGCGCGGACACCCGCGATCCGGGGGCGGCGAGTGGTGGCGAGTTCGTCGAGATACCGCCGCCGCTCGGACGGGTCACCCCGCACCACGGCCAGGTCCTCGGGAGCGAACATCACCGCGCGCAGCACGCCGAGCACTTCGCGGGCGCTGCGTACCGGGGATCGGTTCAGCCGCGCCTTATTGGCTCGGCCCGCCACCACCTCGAGGTCGATGGCGAGCTCGCGGCCCTCGTTGACGGTGATCGTCGAGATGATCGCCCGCTCGGCGCCTGCCCGCAGCAGAGGCGCGTCGG
>JBKPSU010000215.1:0-5590 GCA_046735135.1 Actinomycetota bacterium | reverse complement strand
GCGCCGCGCGATGGAGCACGCCGCGGTTGTCCCAGATGACGGTGTCCCCGACCGACCACGCGTGGCTGTACACCCTGTCGGACATGGTGGCCCGATCGAGAAGATGGGCCAGCAGCGCCGTGCCCTCGTTGCGGTCCATGCCGACGATGTAGTCGGCGGACGCGCCGAGCACCAGGGACTTGCGCCCGCTGCGATGAGTCCATACCAGCGGATGCTCATGCGTGCGCCTGGCCCGCCACTTCGCCTGCACCTCCGGTGACGGATCCGGGGTGACCCGGCGCTGGGAGGCCTCCAGCGAGTGCACGACGCGCAACGACCCGTACCGCTCCTTCTCCGCGTCACTCAATGCGTCGTACGCCGCATACGAGTTCGCGAACTCGGTTTCGCCGCCGCTGTCGGCGACCTGCTTCGCCGACAGCACGGTGGCCATCTGAGGGAACGTGTCCTCGATCGGGGTGCAGCCGTCGATGTGCCAGTCGAACGTCGCGCGCAGGTAGTCCGCCGAGGCGTTCTTCGACTTGTCCAGCGTGACCGGATAGATGCCCGCGACCGGATGATGACCGTCGGAGGAGTGGTCGATTTCGCCGAGCATGCGGCAGAAGGCCACTTGCGCTTCGGCTTTCAGGCCGAGGCCGGGAAACACCAACACCCCGTTGTCCTCGAGCGCCTCGAGCACGGCTGCGCCGAGCGACTCGTCGCTTGCCAGCCGGTCGGAGTCCACGCCGAGAACCTCTGCGCCGACCGAACCGGTCAGCTTGTTGATCGTCAGCACACTCATGGCGTCGGGGCTCCTACTCGATCGATGACGGCGTCGGCGGAGTCGGCGGGCTTCTGGGTGCCGAATACCTCGATGGCCATCGAGACCATGATCATGGAATAGATGAGGTGCAATAGGTTCAGCGCATCGTCGGGCAGGTCGTCGAGGGGGAACTTGTCGCAGTAGTCGATCGCCTCTTCGAATCGGGGCGCGAACGTGTCGTAGAACTCGTGCAACTCGGGCATCGGCGTCGACAGCCGGGCCTCCCACCGCTCGGGTTCGGCTGCCAGACACCACTTGTCGGCGAACCGTTCGAGTTCGGCGAAGGCACTGGGAAGGCGTTTGTCCGACACGGTCACACCTCCACCGGGCTGCGTTCGCGCTTGTACTCCTCGACCCAGTCGACAGCCACCTTGTGCAGATGTCGGACCAGGATCTCCTGGTCGCTGAGCGGGAAGCCATCGACGACGTCGTATTCGAGCGCGGCCTGGGTCCCGCCCAACATGCCTGCATCCTGCAGTGCGAACTCCTTGAGCACCACCGAGGCGACCTCGTGCTCGATTCGCTCTCGGACGGTGCGGGCCGGATGGAATGCGTTGTACGCCTCGAACTTATGGGTGTTGTGCGATGTCGGCCAGTACCGGTACAGCAGATACCACCCGTGGTAGATCAGGATCTCCAGGTTCGGGAAGATCTGGAAGTTCGTGATGCCCCACGGCTCGATTCCGCCGGGATTGAGGCCTGCCGACTGGTGCGTCTCCGGTGTGCGCCACGGTCCGACCAGACCGCTACGCGTGACCCGTTCGACCGGGTACATGTACTCCGGATCGAGAAGCCATCTGCGGGTACCGGCCGTGGACACCAACCGGTGCGGCCCGTCGATCTGGAAGTGCCCGCACTCGAACGTGGCGTTGGGCTGCCGCACGGCCGTCGGCACCTGCTGCGAATGCAGCGACGGCACATGGTAGTACTCCTGGAAGGCGTCGGCGAAGATCTTCCAATTGCTGTTGTTGTGCGCGACGAAATCGTAGCGCTCGGTCATCAATTCGAACGGATAGTCATCGAGTGCGGTGATCATCGGCCCGAGGAACTCACGCAGGCTCTGCCGTGGTTCGGGATCGAGGTTGATGAAGATGAACCCGTTCCAGATCTCGCAGTTGACCGGCCGCAGGCCGTACAGCGACGTCTCGAGGTCGAAGAACTCACCTGGCTGCTGCACGAACGTAAGGGCGCCTTCGAGGTCGTATCGCCAACCGTGGTATTTGCACGTGAACTGGCGGCAGGCGCCGCTGACCTCCTCATTCGGAAAGTCGTTCCACACCAGCTTGTTTCCGCGATGGCGGCAGACGTTGTAGAAGGCGCGTACATTCTGGTCCTTGCCCTTGACGACGATGACCGACGTCTTGGCGGCATCGATCTCCTTGGTGAAGTAGCTGCCGACACGCGGAAGCTCTTCTACCCGACCGACATTCAGCCATGCCCGCTTGAAGATGGCCTCCCGCTCGAGCTCGTAGAACTCAGACGACGTCGAGTCGCGAAACGAGATCGGACCGGTCCCGAGCTCCGGATAGTGTTCGGTCCAGCTGCCCTCGGCCGGTTTGGGCCACTTACCCATGTGAACCTCCAGTCACAACACTTGTCCGCCGTTGACGCCCAAAACCTGACCGGTGATGAAGCCGGCCTGTTCCGAGCACAGGAACCCGACCGCCGCGGCGATGTCGTCGCCGGTGCCGAGGTGACCGACCGGAATGCCCGCGGCCATCTGCTCGTTCGACGGTAGGTGGCCAGCGGCTTGTCCGTGGTGCTGCATCGGCGTCTCTATGCCCGACGGCGGGACGTTGTTGACCGTGATGCCCTGCGGACCGTATTCGCGGGCAAGGGATTTCGTCAACGAGAGCAGCGCGCCCTTGCTTGCCGCGTAGTGCGCCATCTTCGGCGAGCCCCGTTGCGCGCTCGACGACGAGATCATCACGATGCGACCCCAGCCTGCCTCGAGCATGTCGGGCACCGCGACCTGGCAGCAGTGGAATGTTCCGGTCAGGTTGACCGCGATCAGGCGGTCCCATGCTTCGATGGTGATCTCGGCGAACGGCGCGAAATCCACCGCGCCGGCGCTGGTGACCAGGACGTGCACCGGGCCGAGTTCGGAGCGAACCTTCGCGAACGCCTCCTCGACGGCGGCGCGATCGCTGACGTCGGCGGCGACTCCGAGGGCGTCAATGCCCTGAGCGCGCAGTTCTTCGGCCACCCGTTGGGCCGCTTCGCCGTTGATGTCGAGCACGGCAACCTTGTTTCCGCGCCTGCCCAGCTCGTGGCAGATCGCCTCGCCCATGCCGGAACCGCCGCCGGTCACCACCGCCACTCTCATGCTCGTCCGTTCTCAGAAGTCATAGGTAACCCGCACCGTCGCGCTGGTCGGCAAGGCTTGACAGGTCAGCACGTATCCCTCGGCCACCTCATCGTCCTCGAGCGCGTCGTTGTTCACCATCCGGGCGCTGCCCTCGGTGACAAGACCCATACACGTTCCGCAGGAACCCGTTTCACACGAGTAGGGCGCCTGCATGGCGTGCGAGCGTGCGGTCTGCAGCAGTGTGTCGCCCCTGCGATACGTCGCCGTCGTGGTCTTGCCGTCCAGTTCGATGATGACCTCTTCCGTCGCGGCGACGGCGACGTCTGTTGCGGTGTCCTCGCTCATCAATCCCAACATTATCAAGTACTTGTCATTATTATCAACTACTTGTTACTCCGGCCCGATGTGGTCGGTGTGCAGCCGGTGGCCGGTGCCCTGTTCGATGACGCGTCCGAGCAGTTCACGCAGCGTTTGCTGCTCGTCGCTGCTGAGCACGTCGAACACCTTGGCGTGCGCCTCGATCGCGTCGCTGACCACGGCTTCGGCCACCTTGCGGCCCTCGTCGGTCAAAAACGCCTGCAGTATCCGTCCGTGCTGGGGGTCCTGTTTACGCTCCACCAGGCCCCGTCGCTCGAGCTCCTTGAGCGCCAGCTGCACGCCCTGCGGACTGATCAGCAGTCGGCGTGCAAGATCGGCGCCGGACAAACCGGGTTCGGTGGCCAGTTGGCGCAGCATGCCGATCTGCGCGGTGCTGACGCCGTGCTCGCTGACCGCGTCGTTCACCGTCGTGAGCGAGAAATACCAGGCCTGCTTCAGCAGCCAGAGAATGTTGTCGGTCTGTTCCACGCTCGCCTCCTTCGCCGCTACCGCCGGTAGACCTCACCGTTTTTCATCACGAATCGCACGTCGAGTGTGGTGGCGATGTCGCGCGACACATCGCCCGGCACGGCGATGATGTCGGCGAGATAACCCGGCGCGAGCCGACCGAGTTCGTCGTCGGCCTCGATCAACTCGGCGCTGGTGATCGTCGCGGCCCGGATCGCTTCCATCGGTGACATGCCGCGGTCCACGAGCGCACACAGCTCTTTTGCGTTGTGCCCGTGCGGAACTGCCGGGGCATCGGTCCCACACGCGATCCGGACGCCCGCGGCGATGGCCTTGGGCAACATCGCCTGTGCGCGCGGAAAGACCTCCTCGGCCTTCTTGCGCAATTCCGGGGCAATGCGGTCGACGGCCATCGCCTCGGTGAGATAAGTGGTCGACACCAGAAAAGTGCCGTGGTCCACCATCATCTGGATCGTCTCGTCAGCCGCGAGAAAGCCGTGTTCGATGCAGTCGATGCCCGCACGGATACAGGCCCGGATCGCGCGGTCGCCGATGGCGTGCGCCGCGACGCGGACGCCCGCGCGGTGGGCTTCGTCGGCGATCGCGGCGAACTCGTCGTCGGAGTACTGCTGGGCGCCGGGCGCGGTGCTGTGGGACATCACTCCGCCCGACGCGGACACCTTGATCAGCTTGGCGCCGTGGCGAATCTGGTAGCGCACGCACGCCCGGACGTCGTCGACGCCGTTGGCGATCCCTTCGGCGACCGACAGCGGCATGATGCCAGGCGCGAGTCGCTGGAAGACCGTGGGATCCAGATGTCCGCCGTACGGCGTGACGGCGTGGCCTGCCGGATAGATTCGGGGGCCGACGTGCCAACCCTGATCGATAGCTCGCTGCAGCGCGACGTCGAGCAGATAGCCGCCCGTCTTCACCATGAGGCCGAGGTTGCGCACGGTGGTGAAACCGGCCTCGAGCGTCGTGCGGGCGTTGACCGCGCCGCGCAGCGTGCGGTAGACGGGGTCGTCCTGCACACCGTGCATGGGACTCGGCAGGCCTTCCGGTCCACCGGGGCCGCCAATGAGCAGGTTGAGCTCCATGTCCATCAGGCCGGGCAACAGTGTTACATCGCCAAGGTCGATTTCGGTCGAATCAGACGGCAGCTCAGCGGGATTCACCGCCTGGATGCGGTCATCGTCGACGACGACCACCGCCGGGGAACGCACCTCGGCGGCCTCGACGTCGGCCCAGCGTTCGGCGCGCAGAACTGTGGTCATGGCACCGGTTCGGAAACGCAGTCCAGGGTGGTGGCGCCCGAATCAGGAACGCGCGGCTGCTTCCAGCACTCGACAGGGAAGGACACCATGATCATCGAGTAGATCAAGTGCATCAGGTTGAGCACATCGTCGGGCATGTCGTCCAACGGAAACTTGTCGCAGAACGAGATCGCCTCCTCCGCCCGGGGAGTAATGGCGTCGTAGAAGGCCTGCATCTCGGCCATCGAGCTGGCGAGCCGTTTCGCGTAGCGCTCCGGTTCGCTTGACAAGCACCATTCCGAGAACTGTTCGAGGTCAGAGAACTCGGTTGGCAGCATCGCGGTCATCGCGCTGACGCCTCCGCCGTCTTGCGCTGGTAGTCGTCCACCCATGCGGCGGTCTCCT
>JBKPSU010000214.1:0-9658 GCA_046735135.1 Actinomycetota bacterium | reverse complement strand
GGCGTCGACAACATAGTTCAGTTGCGATTCGATCATGTACACCATCGACGTATGGCCCAGCCCGGTGTTGGGTCCGACAAGCACGAACATGTTCGGAAAACCTGCGATCGTGGTGCCCTTGTACGCGCGCATGCCTTTGTCGGAGAAGGTCTGGCTCAGACTGCGGCCGTCGCTGCCGCACAGGACATCGAACATCGGCGAGTCGGAGACGTGAAACCCGGTCGCCACGATGAGGGCATCGATCTCGCGGGCGGTCCCGTCCTCGGTGATTATCCGGCGGCCATCGACCTCACGGATTCCCTCGGTGATCAGCTCGACGTCGTCACGGTCGAGGGTGGGATACCAGTCGTTGGCGATGAGCATGCGCTTGCAGCCGATGCGGAAGTTCGGTGTCACCTTGCGCCGCAGCTCGCGATCCTTGATCTCGTTCCGAATCTTGGTGCGGGAGATCCACTCAAACGGCTTCATCAGACGCGGATTTTTGGCCAATCCCAGCACCTGGAACTCGCGGGCGGCATAGATACCCGCACGGGCCAACCGGGCCGCGCCCGGGATGCGGCGAAACGCCCACCGCTCAGCACGAGTGAAGGCCCGATCGAAGCGCGGCAGGAGCCAAGGCGCTGTTCGCTGGTAGACGTCGATGTGGGCGACGGTGTCGGCGATAGCCGGCACGAGCTGAATCGCGGATGCTCCGGTGCCGATGACGGCAACGTGCTTATCGGCGAGGTCCGTCTCATGGTTCCATTGCGCCGAGTGGAAGAGGTCGCCCTGAAAGGTGTCAATGCCCTCGATATCGGGGAGCGACGGTTCAGCCAACGCGCCGAACGCCCCGATGAGAATGTTGGCGGTCATCACTCCGCGACTGGTCGAGAGCTCCCAAACACGGCGCTGCTCGTCCCACGCCGCTCTTTGCACTGCCACTCCGAAGACATGTCGGTCCAGCACACCTGCGCGCCGCGCAATGCCGCGGATGTAGTCCTGGATCTCTTCTTGGCTCGAAAACGACCGTGTCCAATCCGGATTCAATGCGAACGAATACGAGTAGAGGTGCGACGGCACGTCGCATGCCGCGCCGGGATAGGTGTTCTCACGCCACGTACCGCCGACGTCGTCGCCGCGCTCCAGCACGATGAAGTCACGCTGCCCGGCTTCGTCCAAACGCACAGCCGCACCTAGTCCGGAGAAACCGCTGCCAACGATCGCGATCTGTACGTGCTCCGGGATCGGCGCCGATTCAGCGTCGTACTTCCCGGCGTAGGTCAAAAGGGCCCCCCTCGGATCTGCCACGCCGAACCGACTAGCCAGCAAACCCCAACCTACGGTTCCGTAGCCTTATTTGAAAGTTACCAACAAGTAGCTTGCGAGCACAAGACCCGACCTCAGCACGGGCGACCCGCTACGACCGTGAACGGTGCGCGTAACACGCTGGCCGCAAGAAACCTGACCATGGGAATAGTATCGTTCGATACTGTATTATATGAAACAGTTAGAAACGATACGAACGTAGGTAGGCGATCATGGACGTATACGAGGCAGTAGACAGCCGACGGGCAGTGCGCGGATTCACCGACGAGCCTGTGCCGAGAGAGGTGCTCGAGCGTGTGCTGTCCGCCGCGGCGCGGTCCCCGTCAGGATCGAACATCCAGCCCTGGAAAATCTTCGTGGTGACCGGCGCGCGGCTGGCCGAGCTCAAGAAGCGCGCTGTCGAGCGCGTCGCCAACGGCGATCGATGGGACGACCGGGACTACGAGATGTACCCCGCTGCACTGAAGTCCCCGTACCGCGAGCGCCGATCCGCCTTCGGCAAGGAGCGCTACAGCGCGCTCGGTATCGAGCGTGAGGACTGGGAGGCGCGCCAGCGCGCGGCGATTGCCAACTGGGACTGCTTCGGCGCGCCTGCCGCCCTGTTCTGCTACATCGACCGCGACATGGGCCCGGCTCAATGGGCCGACCTCGGCATGTATCTGCAGACCGTCATGCTGCTGCTTCGCGCCGAAGGCCTGCACAGCTGCCCGCAGATGGCGTGGTCGCAGGTGCGCGAAACGGTTGCGGATGTCGTATCACCCACGGAAGGGCTCATCCTGTTCTGCGGCATGTCGATCGGCTACGAGGACCCCGCGGTGGCTTATGTCCGTACGGGCCGGGCGCCGCTCGACGAGACGGTCACGTTCGTCGACGATGCGCTGCCCCTCGCCTCATGACTTCCAAAGCGTCGAGGCGGGCGACCGCCGCCCGTGCGACCGACCGTCCAGGCGATCCGTCTCCATTCGCTCTCGGCTTGCTGCTGCGCCAGGCGCACTGGCGCGCGGCAGCGGTGATGTCCGAGGCGCTCCGGCCGCTGGGCATCGAGTTGCGACATTTCGCAGTGCTGCTCGTCCTGGTCAATCGCGGGGCGACGGAGCAACGGGACCTGGTCGAGGCCACGGGCTCGGACAAGGCCGGGATCATGCGGGTCGTCGACGACCTCGAGCGCAGGGGACTTGCCGTGCGCAAGCCCGTTCCGGGAGATCGGCGGGTGCGGGCGGTGGAGATCACACCTAAGGGGTTCGAGCTTTTCGACGCCGCTCACGTGGCTGCGGAGCCACTCGCTGAGCGCCTGGTATCCGTAATGGGACCCGGCGAGGCACAACTACTCAAGGATCTGCTCACCAGATTCACCTCTGCTGCCGCGGAGTAGGCCGTCATCGACAAGCCGCCGATCGCGTTCGTTATGGGAGTGTCATCAGACTGAATGCGACACGTCATGCGGCGGGGCAATCTCTTCACGCCCGGTAGCCAACAATGCGGACATGACGGTACCGCGGGAGCCGCATGGGATCTCGCGCCAGACGTTTCTTCGCGGAGCCGTCGGAGCATTGGCCGCCGGAACGGTTTTCGGATCCGGCCGAGCCACCGCCGACCCAAGAGCTTCCGGCTGGGAAGGCCTCTCGTCCGCCATCGGGGGGCAGGTGACACTGCCCGACGGCGGGCAATTCGCTTCGGCCAAGCAGGTTTTCAACACCAACTACAACGACCTGGCGCCGGCGGCGGTCGTCACGCCGACGTCGGCGGTGGACGTGCAAAAGGCGATGGCATTCGCTTCCGCCCACAACCTCAAGGTCGCTCCACGCAGCGGTGGGCATTCGTATGTGGGCGCGTCGACGGCCACCGGCGCCATGGTCCTCGACCTGCGCCAGCTGCCCGGCGACGTCAACTACGACGCCGCCACCGGGCATGTCACGGTGACACCCGCGACCGGTTTGTATGCGATGCACCAGGCGCTGGCCGCCGCCGGTCGGGGGATCCCGACGGGTACCTGCCCGACGGTCGGTGCGGCCGGGCACGCCCTGGGCGGCGGGTTGGGCGCCCAATCCCGGCACGCGGGCCTCATGTGTGATCAATTGGTTTCGGCGACAGTGGTCCTGCCCGGCGGCTCGGCGGTCACCGCGTCGGCGAACGAGAACCCCGATTTGTTCTGGGCGTTGCGCGGTGGGGGCGGCGGTAACTTCGGGGTGACGACCGCGCTGACCTTTGCCACGTTCCCCACCAGCGACGTGGACGTCGTCAACCTCAATTTCGCGCCGCAGTCATTCGCTCAGGTTCTCGTCGGGTGGCAGAACTGGTTGCGCACGGCTGACCGCAACAGCTGGGCGCTGGCCGACGCCACCACCGACCCGGGAGGTACGCACTGCCGCATCATGGCGACGTGCCCGGCCGGATCGGGGAACAGCGTCGCGGACGCCGTCGTCAAAGCGGTTGGACTGCAACCGATCGCGACGGACAACCACACGTTCAATTACCTGGACCTGGTGAGGTACCTAGCGGTCAACAACCTCAACCCGGCGCCGCTCGGCTATGTCGGCGGATCCGATGTCTTCCCGTCGATCACCCCGGCCGCCGCCCAGGGGATCGCCGCGGCGTTCGACGCCTTCCCTCCCGGGGCGGGTCGCCCGTTGGTCATCATGCATGCGCTCGACGGCGCGCTGGCCACCGTGGCGCCGGGGGCCACCGCCTTTCCGTGGCGGCAGCAGTCCGCTCTGGTGCAGTGGTACGTGGAAACCTCCGGTTCGCCCGTCGGGGCCGCCAACTGGCTCAACACCGCACACCAAGCGGTGGCACCCTATTCGGTCGGCGGCTACGTGAACTATCTCGAGGCGAACCAACCGGCGTCGCGGTATTTCGGCGCGAACCTCGCCCGGCTGACCGCCACCCGGCAGAAGTATGACCCGGGACGGATCATGTTCTCGGGCTTGAACTTCTAATGGATGTGACGATATCCACCTCAGAGGTCAATGTCTGATGCACCGGGCAGCGTTCCGCGATGTGCAGTAACCGTTGCCGTTGATCTTCGTCGAGGTCGCCGGTCAGTTCGACGTCGCAATCGATGTGGTTGATCCATCCCTTGCTGGTCTCGCATGCGGCGCAATCCTGCGCGTGAATACGCGAGTGCCGCAACGTCACTCGAACCTCTCCGAGCGGCCAGCCCTTGCGGTCGGCGTACATGCGCAGGGTCATGGACGTACATGCGCCGAGTCCGGCCAGCACCAGGTCATAGGGTGTCGGCCCGGCGTCGTCGCCGACCGGACGTGGCTCGTCGCAAACGAGGCGGTGTTGCCCCACGGCGATCTCCTGCGTGTACGTCCCAGGGCCCGTCCCGGTGACGGTCACCGTGCCCTCGGCCGACGCGTCTTCTCGGCCCGTCTCCTGTGTCGACATGCGACTTCTCCTTGGCGGTTGGAAACCCTATGCCGCTGGAAACAGTGTGATGGCCGCGCCCCACAGCGCGCCCTGATTGATCCGATTGGGATGCAGACGCAGCATTTGGTCGTAGAACGCTTCGGCGGATTGCGACGACTCGAGCAGTCGACGTGCGTCGGTGAGGTAGCGCCGCGTCGCCTGGATCTGCGACGGAGCATCGAACGCGCGTGGATCCTTGTGACCCGCGATGACCGCCGCGGGGTTCAGGGCGTCGGCGGTGTCGAGAGCGGCGAGCCACTCGTCGATCCCGGTCACACCACCGGACTCTGTCAGGTACGGGTGAACTCCGTTGTAGACGACGTCACCCGCGACGAGCAGGCCCATTTCGGGCACATGCAGCATCGTCGTCGCGTCGGTGTCGGTGTGACCGACTTCCACCGGGAGGAGGCCGATGCCTTCGACCTCGAAGCCGCTTTCGTCGACGATGGTCACATCGACGTCGCCGACGGGCAGCTGCCCGGGGAACACGCGATCCCAGAAGTCGGCACGGAAATCCGCATCGTTCTGTGCGCGCATCAGCTCGGCCGTACCCTCGGTCGCGCGGACCGTGACTCCGGGGAATCTGTGCGCCAACGGAATTGCGCCGAACCAATGATCCCCGTGACCGTGAGTGATGTATATATGCCGCAGTTCGCGTCCCGAAGCCGCGATCCAATCGCCGACCTCGGCGGCCTGCGTTGTTGTCAACGGAGGGTCGATCAACGCGGCATCACGCCGCCCCATGATCAGCGTGGACGTTATCGGCGACCACATCCGTGTGCCGCCATCAGGCAGCGGGCCGCGTCCCGACTGCGGGATCTGTGCAGTGACGAAAACTCTGTGCTGCAGTTGGCCGCTCATCGCGCTTCTCCTTGGGTCGCATCCGTGAAGTCGAGGATCATCGTCGCGACCGTCCCGGGGTACTCGACATGTACCCAATGACCGCCCTTGTCGACGACGTTCACTTCGGGATCGGCGAAGCGCGCACTGATGGCGTCGACAAGCTGCTGGGTGACGAAACCGTCGGCACCGCCGCGGATGATGAGCACCGGGCCGCCGAATGCGCTTGTCGCAGGGGCGTCGGTCACGCCGTCGTTCCAAACGTTGGCGTAGTGGGCGGTCACGTCGGCTGTCGCAGGGGCGCCGACGTCGGCGAGCCGGTCAAGCTGTTCATCGCTGAGATGAGGCGACAGTTGCGCCCGCACCCCGCGCTGGGCGATCCAGTCGCCGCCGAGCGCACCGAACGGCGCGATGGCCTCATCGGGCAGGTTTGTACCGCCTAGCGGGACCGGCGTGAGCAGGACCAGCGCTAGCACTTGGTCGGGGTGCTGCGCCGCGACCAGTTCGGCGACCTGCGTGCCCATGCTCTGGCCTACCACGATCACCGGCCCGTCGGTTCCCGAAAGGACGCTACCGGCCTCCGCGGCCAAGGACTCCAGCGTCGCGCTGGTCGCTTCGGCGACCGATCCGGTTCGGGTGCCGAATCCGGGGAGGTCGTAACGCACTGTCACGACCTCTCCCGCAAGGGAATCGACCAAGCAGTCCCACACGGACGCATCGTCGAGGAAGCCGTGGATCAACAGGACTGTGGGCGCGCCGGCCACATCCGCCGCGGTACGGGTGATCTCGAACCCGTTGGGTGTCTCTATCATCACGCGACCGTCTTCGTAGCACCCGACGGTGACCATTCGCCCGTGTCGATAGGCGAGTAGTCGGTGGCGCGACCGTCAAGGCGAGTGGCACGCTGAGAGCGGACGTCCTTCACCAGGTCCTCGGGGAGCGGAGTGGTGAAAATGTTGTTGACCAGGGTGTACTCCCCGGCGAGCCGGCCGAAGGCGCCCACGGCGCCGACATCGATGCGACCGTTGGGCAGGTAGAGATCGTCGCGGATGTGGATGCGCTTGACCCGTCCCCACACGACGTGATCCGGAAGCGGCGGCATCGGAATGATGCGATCGACGACGCATTCGAAGGAGATGGGCGCGTCGCCGATCCGGGGCGCCGAAATAGTCTCGGAATCGGCCTTTTTCAGACCCAACGCCTCGAACTCGTCGACATCGCTGCCGAATTCATAAGCGGAGTTGTGCACTGCGTCGGCCTGGCCGATCGAGGCGATGTTGACGACGAACTCTCCTGTGTCACGGATGTTGACGAAGGTGTCCTTGAGGGTCACGCCGTCCGACCGCGGTTGCAGAGTGATGGATAGCACCGGAGGGAATCGGCCGACGACGGTGAAGAACGATACCGGTGCGATGTTGCCGACGCCGGCGGTCGAACTGGTGCTGACCCACGCAATCGCCCGGGGCAATATGCTGCCGATGAGTAGTTTGTAGCTCGAGGTGGGGTCGAGGCCTGCGGTGTCGATGATCATTTCTGTCTCCTGGCTTGATATTGATAATTGCGGGTCAGTTCGCCTGCGGCCAAACGTCATTCAATGTGTCGCTGGTTGTCGGCAGCGCCTGGATGCTGATGATCCGCCATCCCGCCGGCCCACGCGTTATCTCGAAATGGGCTGCCAATCGCTCGATCTCGGTGCCGTCGGCGCGACTGCGTGACCAGATCACCTCGATTGCGGCGCCGTTGTCGTGATACGCCCTCACTCTCCGGTCGGGCACGGGGGTGTCTGCGTAGCCCTCGGCGCGCAACCGTGTCTGCAACTCCTCGAGAACCGCGACCACGTCCGCCGGTTCAAGGAGCCACCGGCTGCCCTGGTCGTCGCTCCAGTGCAGGGGCGCAGACCAGTAGTCGAGGATGAAGTCGGGGCCGCGCGCGATCGTGCCGGCACCGACCCCGATCCACGTCGCGAGGTAGTCGTCGAAGAACCAGTCCGCCACTTCGTCCCGGACGGATGGGCCGCTAGCGTGGTCCGGCAAAAGCGCGACAGCGGTGTACCAGACCGGCCCGACATTGAGCCGATCGGGATACAGCGCAGTCATTGCATCGAAATATTCACGAGGACTGGGCTTTTCGGCGAGGAGTCGCCGGGCGTTCAGTAGGTATTCGCGTGTCTGCTCGAGGACGGCCGGATCGTCGCCGAGGTCCTTGTTCTTGTGGCCCGCCACGACGGCGCGCGGCTGCAGCGCCTCGACCTTGTCCAGCGCTGCCAACCAGGCCTCCACCCCGCCGTGGGCGCTTTCCAGCAGATACTGGTGCACGCCGTTGTAGGCGACGTCGCCGGCGACGACCAGGCCGATCGACGGCACATGCAGGACTGTGGTGTCGTCGGTGTCGGTGTGGCCGACCTCCACGGCGTATAGCCGGTCTCCCTCCAGAGTGATCCCGTCGACGGGAATGGGTTGGTAGACGACCGGGCTGGGAGGAATGAGGCCGGGGAAGTCGACGTCCCACAGCTGGGCGCGGCCCTCGGTGCCCTGTTGGTGCATCATCGCGATCGTGCCTTCGGTCGCGTAGGCAGCGGCGTCCGGAAAACGTTGCAGCAGAAGGTCGGTGCCGAACCAGTGATCACCGTGCCCGTGTGTGGCGTAGACGGCGATCAGGTGCTTGCCGGAGCGTTCGATCCAGTCGCCGACATGGCTGACCTGCTCGTAGGTGAAGGGCGGGTCGACAAGGACGGCGTCGTGCTCGCCGTAGATCAGCGTCGAGGCCACCGGCGACGAGATGATCGGGCTTCCGTCCGGCAGCCGCTGTTCGCGGTTGCGCCGCAAGCCGTCGTTGACGAGGACCTCGTATTGCAGTTCGGACATGACTTATCCCTTCAGACTCAATGGTTTTCGGACTTGGCAAGGTGTTTTGTGAACCACGCGACCGCAGCACCGCTGGCCGCAGGAAATTCGGTGAGGTACGGATCGAAGTGACCACCGTCGATGGTGACGAGTTCCTTGGGCTGCAGGGCCGCTTCGTAGGCGCTGAGCGCGAGGTCGGTGACGGTAATTGTGTCGTGCAGGCCGACGATCATGAGCAAGGGCGTGGGGGAGACCCGGGCGATCCACGTTCCCGGCTCGTACATGCGCGCCGCGCGGGTGGAGCGCACCGTGACGGTGTTCTCCCACGCTCCCTCGGGAGCCGGCTGACTGTAGAACGCGACAGCGTCGGGTGCGTAGTACGACGCCTGGACTGAGCGGTCCGCGCTCACCACGGCCTGGGTCGCCGGTGGGGCGCCGAGAAACCGTTGACGTTCGTCCTCGGCGAAGGCTTGCTCCAAGGCGGGCACGCGGTCGGGCGCTACGCGGCGCAGGCTCTGCTGATACCCGCTGATCGTGGGTACCTGGGCGACCACCGCGCGCAGCCGCCGATCCGTGGCTCCAAGGACAATCGCGTGGCCGCCCGCATAGCTGGAGCCCCAGAGTCCGATCCGGTTCGCATCCACGAAAGGTTGGCTTTCCAGGAAGGAGATGGCGCGACGCCAGTCGGCGATCTGCACCCACGGGTCGATGTCGTAACGCGGCGAGCCGTCGCTGGCGCCGAAGCCGCGATGGTCATGTACCAGCACCACGAATCCCGCGTCGGCGAACGTTCGGGCGAACCGCTCGAGCCCGTGCTCCTTCACGCCTGCGAACCCGTGGGCCATCGTGATGGCCGGATGGGAACCGGCGCCGTCGGGCACGAACAACCAGCCCCGAAGGACTACATCGCCTTCGGCGGTGAACTCCACGTTCTGCTTCTGCACGATCCCGCTCCCTTCAACGACGCCTGCACGCGGCACAACATCGACGGTGCGCGCGCGGCATCCGGGAAGGGGACTCCGCAATAACCCTGGTGTTGCGGGGGTCAGTCTTAGGCTCATGGGATGGCGGCAGACACCAATGCCCTTGGTGACTACCTTCGGGCGCGGCGCGGGCAGGTGAGGCCCGAAGACGTCGGCCTGGTTCCAGGATCGCGGCGCCGGGTACAGGGTCTGCGACGCGAGGAGTTGGCGACGCTGGCCGGCATCAGCTCCGAGTACTACCTGCGGCTGGAGCAGGGCCGCGACAAGAATCCGTCC
>JBKPSU010000213.1:0-9161 GCA_046735135.1 Actinomycetota bacterium | reverse complement strand
ACCAGACGGCAGCCCGATTCAGCGACGCGGGCATCGTCGGTTTCGGCTGTCTACAGAGGGTCCCACCGCCCCCCGATATCGGCGAGAAGCTCAGCTGCTGAACGGGTATCGCTACGCGACGCCCTTCTGTCGGAGCAGCGGAAGCACCCCTTCGGCGAACCAGTAGGCCTCCTCGAGGTGCGGATAGCCCGACAGGATGAACTCGTCGAACCCGACCGAGTGGTATTCGTAGATCAGGTTGGCGACTTCCTCGTGGCTGCCGACCAAGGCCGTGCCCGCACCGCCGCGGACCAACCCGACACCCGCCCACAGGTTGGGGTAGATCTCCAGCTGATCGATCCGCCCGCCGTGCAGCGCCGTCATTCTGCGCTGGCCTTCGGATTCCGATTTCGCATGCAGCTCAGTCTGCTTGGCGATCTGCTCCGGTGAGAGCTCGGCAAGCAGTTCGTCTGCGACCGCCCACGCCGCGGCGGAGGTGTCTCGGCTGATGGTGTGCAGCCGGATACCGAACCGCACCTTGCGGCCGCGTTCTTCGGCGAGTTTGCGTACTCGCTCGATCTTGGCGGCCGCGGCCTGCGGAGGCTCGCCCCAGGTGAGATAGACGTCGACGTGATCGGCGGCGATGGGAAGGGCGGCAGGCGAGGAGCCGCCGAAATAGATTTCCGGCAACGGATCCGGCGGCGCGGACACCCTCGCGTCCGTGACCGTGTAGAACTTGCCCTCGAAGTCGAGCGACTCCTGACGCCACACGGAATTCACGATGTGCAGGAACTCGCCGGTGCGGGCATATCGCTCGTCATGGTTCAGCCAGTCACCGAACCGCCGCTGCTCGACGTCGTCGCCGCCGCTGACGATGTTCAACAGCACCCTGCCCTCGGAGAACCGCTGCAGCGTCGCGGTCTGCTGGGCGGCCAGCGTCGGCGGCACAAGGCCGGGCCGGAACGCGACGAGGAATTTCAGCCGTTCGGTTTCGGCCAGCAGCGCCGACGCGGTGAGCCACGCGTCTTCACACCAGGTTCCAGTGGGTGTCAGCACACCCTCGTAGCCAAGGCGGTCGGCGGCGCGGGCCACCTCGGCCAGGTACCGGCGGGTGGGCGCCCGGTAGTTGGGCGGCACGATGTGGTGCGACGACGCATGCGACGCCCCGACGATCGAGCGGCTGTCGCCGTTGGTGGGCAGGAACCAGAAGAATTTCGCCGGCTGAGCCGGCAAATCGGGCTGTGCGGGCATATCGCTCCTAGCGATTCATCAGGAGAGGGTTGAGCGCATTGTCGTAGCGATGATCGACCCAGTTGGCGAACTTCGGCGAATCGGCGATCTGCTTTGATTCGGCGAACAGGTCGGCGAGCTGCTGTTCAGAGCCCACCAACTGATCGGACAAGGCCGTGGGTAGTCGCAGGCTCCGCGCCTGCGAGGAGGCGGCAACCTTCGGATCCAGACCTACGGCGGCGGCGTAGCTCTTGGCCCACTCGTCGGGGTGGTCGTTGGCCCAGCCTGCCGCCTTCGCATACCGCACCAGCAGGTCACTCAGTGCGGCATTTCGTTTGGGATCGTTCAGCGCCTCGTCGGACGCGATGCCGAAGCCTGCACCGTTGGTGACACCCGTCGCCTCCGCGATGCTGCGGACCGGAATGTCGGCTTCGGCCTGTGCGGTGTAGGGATCCCAGATCGCCCACGCGTCGACCTGGCGGCCCTTGAAAGCGCCGAGGGCGTCGGCCGGTTGGAGGGACACCAGCGTGACGTCCGACGGTGACAGCCCGGTGCGATCCAGTTGCGCCAGTATGTTGCCGTGCGCGGAACTGCCCTTGCCGACCGCGATCCGCTTGCCGCGCAGATCGCTCACCGCGTGGATCGGCGAATCGGCCTGCACGAGAATACGGTCGCCGTGGCCGCTGCCGTCATAGGCGGAAACGACTTTGATCTTGGCGTTGGACGCGGCGCCGAAGATCGGCGGCGTGTTGCCGGTGATCGCGAAGTCGATCTTGCCTGCCGTGGCGGCTTCTACCTGTGGAGGTCCTGACGTGAACGTCGAAAACACGACCTTGTACGGCAGGTTGTCGAGTGCGCCTGCGGCTCGAAGCAACGACTCGGTGCCGCCCTTCTGGTCACCGACTTGCAGTGTCAGACCGGACAACTCGGAAAGCGGAACGGTCGCGGGTGCCTCCTTGGCAGCCGAACTGTCCTGACGCGAGACGCATCCGGCCAGCACTAGGGCGAGGATCGCCAGCACGACAGCGCGAAACGCCAACGACCGCGGAGATGCGGACATAGGGATTCCCTTCTTGGAGGCTGTTCGATGTCAGATACGGACGCCGAGCTTGTCCAGCAGGTCGGCGCGGTAGTGCTCGATTTCGAGGCCCGCCTCCCCGGCAGGAGGGCGCGGTTCGTCGATGGTCAGTGTGTACTGCACCCGTCCTTCGTCCAGTACGAGTACCCGGTCGGCGAGTGCGACGGCCTCGTCGACGTCATGGGTCACCAGAAGAACACCGAACCGGTGCTGACGCCAGAGGTCGAGCAGCAAGCCGCGCGCCGTCAGCCGGGTCAGTGCATCCAGAGCCCCGAAGGGCTCATCGAGCAGGAGCAATTCGGGCTCGGCGACCAGCGCACGTGCCAACGAAACCCGTTGTGCCTGACCGCCGGACAATGTCGAGGGCCAGACGGTGGCACGATTGCCGAGACCGACGTCGGCAAGTGCCTGATCTGCGCGGGATCTGGCCTCCTCCTTGCCGAGATTGCTGCGGTTCAGCCCGTACACCACGTTGGTCCGCACGTCTCGCCACGGAAACAGCCGCGGCTCCTGGAAAGCCAGTGCGGGTGATCCCGCCACCGTGCGCTCACCTGTGTGGTCCTGTGAAAGACCGGCGAACACCCGGAGCACGGTCGATTTACCCGAACCGCTGCGGCCGATAAGCGCGACGATCTCGCCGCGATTCACCGCCAGCGAGACATCGGTCAGCACGTGGTGTTCGCCGTACCACTTGTTGACATTTCGCAGCTCGCCTGCGAGCGCCGTCTTGTTCTCGGTCAGTAGGTTCATGCGCGATACCTGAGGGCTCGTCGTTCCAGCGCACGGACGATGGCGTCGGTGCCGATTCCGAGCAGTGCGTACACGGTGAGGCCGAAGATGATGATGTCGATGCGCAGGAAGTCCCGCGCATTGTTGATCATGAACCCAATCCCCTTGTCCGCGTTGATCTGCTCGGCGACGATCAACGTCAGCCAGGCGATAGCGAGCGATTGGCGCAGGCCGACGAGCACCTGCGGCGCGGCGCTGGGAACGATGATGATGCGCAACCGCTGCCAGAACGAGAAGCCAAGCACCTGAGCCGTTTCGAAGAGCTTCGAGTCCACCTGGCGGATCGCCGAGAAGGTGTTCAGGTAGAGCGGGACGCTGACACCGAGCGCGACAAGAAGGACCTTGGGCAGCTCGCCGATGCCGAACCAAATGATGAACAGCGGAATGAGCCCGAGGTGGGGCAGCGCGCGCACCATCTGCATCGGAGGGTCGACGGTTGCCTCGAACCATCGCGACAGACCGACCGCAGTACCGAGAGCCACCCCGACGATCCCGCCAAGCAGAAGTCCTTCGATCACCCGAATGCCGGAGACCCGCAGGGCATCTCCGAGTTGCCCATTCTTCACGACTTCGACGCCGGCCTCGAGAATCAGCGAGGGAGCGGGCAGTACGTCCTGCGGGATGAGGCCGAGCGCGCTACCCACCTGCCAGAGTGCGAGCAGCACAACCGGCGACGCCCATCGAATGGCGGTCCATTTGCGGTTGTTCCGCCGTCCGGGGATGGTCGGGGCAGCAGCCAGCTCGGTTGGTGTCGTCACGGTGCTTCCGACGCTACGAACCGCCCGGTTTTCCGTGAAGGGTTGAACTCTGCGTGAAAGAAAAGCCCTGCCGGGTGAGCGTCGAAACGCTCAGTCCGGCAGGGCCGTTGCTGCAGAAACTCATTCCGGTTCGGTCACAACCGGAAATTGCCGTCGACGATGACCGGCGTCACCTCGTGCCCGTTGATCGTCGACTTGGCCGACTTGTTTGCCAGCAGGGTGATCTGCTGAGCCTGCTGCAGTTGCCGCTTGTTGCGCACGCTGTTGCGGAACTGCAGCTCGTTGAGCTGCTGCAACTCGGCCTGTTCGAAGTCACGGCCGCTGACGCCGCCGTTGAATTGCACACCGGTCGCGCTGCCATCGGGACGCACCACCCAGGACGCGCGCACGCCCTCGAAATCGGCGGTGTACATGCCTGCGGGAGCAGGCACCGAAGCGGCGGTGAACTTGTAGGCCACGCCGTTCATGGTCAGGTCACCGACCACGTCTTTGCCGTTGAACTCCGCGCTGAGGGTGTCCTTGAAGCGCGACGTGATGTTGATCTTCCCCGCCTTCTGGTCACCGAAGAACCAGGCCTCGTCGTCAGTGCCGTTGCAGGCGTACGCGGCGATGTCGGTGCCGTCGACGGCGATGCCGATGACCATCGGCTTGCCGTCGGGCGACTTGGTGTCGGCGATGTACTTCGCCGACTGCGGGAACGGCGCCGGGGTGGCGGGCGCGGCGGAGGTCGACGTCTCAGAGGCCTTGGTCTCTTGTGTCGACGTGCCGCTCGAACATGCGGGCAGGGTGCCAAGGGCAAGTAGCGCGATGACACCCAGGAGAAGGATGCGGATGTGCTTTTTCATGTGACCAGCATGGATGGCTCACAGCGGCCGCGCATGAAGAATATGTGGAGATTCCGTGGAGATCTGGTGCCCGCTGACGGCTACTCCGCCAAAAAGGTCTGCACCTCATCGAGGAACACCTGCCAGGCGGGTTCGGCGGCCGTCAACAGGTGGTTGTTGCTGTTCAGCGCGACGAGGTGGGAATCGGGTATCAGGGCGGCGAGCTCCTCGGCCGCGCGCAGCGGCTGCCGGTGATCGTCGCGCGAGTGCAGGATCAGCGTCGGGCAGGACACCTGGCCCGCCTCGTCGCGCACATCGATGCGGCCGAACTCCTCGAGGAACCGCACCGCGTTCGCCGGCGATGTGGTGCGTCGTTGCAGCTGGTCAAAGGCGGCCCAGTCCGCCCGGGTGCCATCCGGCAGGAACTGCGCGGCGAACACCTGCCGGAACGCGGGGTCGTCACGGCCCCAGCCCACGCGGGCGAGGTCGAGATCCAGTGCGGCTGCCCGCTTTTCCTCATCGTTGGCCGCCCTGGCGCCGCGACCGCGGGCATACGAGCTGCAGAGGACCAGCTTGCTGACCCGATCGGGATGCCTGGCGGCGTACGCCACCGCGACCGCCCCGCCCTGCGACACTCCGAGCAGTGGAAAACGGTCAAGCCCGAGCGCTTCGACGACGGACTCGAGGTCGCTGACCCAGTCGTCGAAGCTGAAATCGCTTGCGCTCCAGTCGGATAGGCCGCATCCGCGTTCGTCGTACCGAATGAACGTGTGGCGCAGCGACAGGTCCCGCACCCAATGCCGCCAGACCGGGCTCTCGATGTCGTATCCGAGGTGGGTCATCCAGTTCGCGGCGCGCACCAGCGGAGGTCCCTCCCCCGCCACCGCATAAGCCAGCCGAACCCCGTCGGCGGCGCGGCAGAACGCGATGTGCTGCCGCGGCGGTGCCGGTTCCTCCTGCGGTTCGGGTTCCTGCACCGCAGCGGTCGCGTCGTCGACGACCGCGCCGACGAACTGGTATCCGCGGCCGCGGACGGTTCTGATGTAGCGCTGCGATTCGCCGTCGTCGCCCAGCGCCCGGCGGGCCGCCTTGATGCGGCTGGTCAGGGCCGCCTCGCCGACGAACCGGCCGCCCCACACCGCGTCGAACAGTTCTTCCTTGGTGACGCAACGCTCGCGGTTGCTGACGAGTTGGGTCAGGACGTCGAACACCTGCGGCTCGACCCGCACCACGTCATCGCCGTTGCGCAATTCGTAGCGCTGGGTGTCGAGGACGAATCCGTCGAAGCACCACACGCTGGGCTTGCCCCTATCGCCAGCCGTCGGCCGCCCTGGCCGCCCGCATCAAAGCGTCGCACAGTTCGCGCAGCTCCGTGGGGTGCGCTCCTTCATCGATGGCGGTCGCGACATCCTCCGCCGCGCATCGGACCTGATAGACGCGATCGGACAGCTCCGAAGCCTCGTCGGCGGTCAGCACCACCGAATCCGGGGACAACGACGTGCCTTTCACCTGGGCGCGCTGCTCGTAGGCGCGTTGACGGCACGATTGCCTGCAGTATTGACGGCGCCTGCCGAGGCCGGCGTCAGCCACTTCTCGGCCGCACCACCGGCACGACTGCGGACGTCGACGGTTGATGATCCCGGCTGTCACGGACCGACTGTAAACCGCCGGTGAATCAGATCCCGGTATCATTGACACCTGAGTCGGGAACTGCGTGCCGTCGTGCTGCGTTGTTTACCCGGACAAATTGCCTAAGAGGAGTGTTGACGAATGGCTGATCGGGTGTTGAGGGGCAGTCGCCTCGGAGCCGTGAGCTACGAGACCGACCGCAATCACGACCTGGCGCCACGTCAGGTCGCACGCTACCGCACCGACAACGGAGAGGAGTTCGACGTCCCGTTCGCGGACGACGCCGAAATCCCCGGTACGTGGCTGTGCCGCAACGGCATGGAGGGCACCCTGATCGAGGGTGACGTGCCGGAGCCGAAAAAGGTCAAGCCGCCGCGGACCCACTGGGACATGCTGCTGGAGCGCCGCTCCGTCGAGGAGCTCGACGAGCTGCTCAAGGAGCGCCTCGACATCATCAAGACTCGGCGTCGCGGCAGCTGACGCGGTCTGACTAGCGGACAACGCCGCGGGCGCGATCCAAGCGCCCGCGGATACCCCATTCCGCGACCTTGAACATCGCCTCGCGGATGTTCGACCCGCTCATCTTCGAAACACCCAGCTCTCGCTCGGTGAAGGTGATCGGCACCTCGACGACGACGAAGCCATTGTTGATGGCTCGCCAGGTCAGGTCGATCTGGAAGCAGTAGCCCTTGGAATCGACGGCGGCCAGGTCGATCTTCTCCAGTACCTCGCGCCGGTAGGCCCGGTATCCCGCGGTGATGTCATGCACATCGACGCCGAGTAGCACTCGGGCGTAAGTGTTGGCGGTCTTGGACAGCGCGAACCGGCGCCGCGGCCAGTTGCGGATGGCTCCGCCTGGGACGTAGCGCGATCCGATCACGAGGTCCGCACCGCCGTCGACGGCGTCGAGCAGCCGGCTCAGCTCCTCCGGCGCATGGCTGCCGTCGGCGTCCATCTCGACCAGAACGGAGTACTCGCGGCCCAGCCCCCAAGCGAATCCGGCCAGGTACGCGGCGCCCAGCCCGTCCTTGCTGGTGCGGTGCATCACGTGGACGCGGTCCGGATCGGCCAGCGCAAGTTCGTCGGCGAGTTTTCCTGTGCCGTCGGGGCTGCCGTCGTCGACGATCAGAATGTGCACGTCGGGCTGGGCGTTGTGCACCCGGGCGACGATCAACGGCAGGTTTTCCAGCTCGTTGTAGGTGGGGACGATGACCAGAGTTCGCTGACTCGGGCGTTCTGCTGGCCCAGGGCCGCTCATGTGGTTCCTCTTTCGGTGCCATCCTCGTCGGGTGGCGTGTCTTGACCAGTGGCATTGGTCACCGGTCGGCGACCACGCACGAACCTCCCATTGTGCAGTACCGCGGCGATAAGGGCCCCGATCCCAATTGTCACGAGCAGGCCCTGCAGGAACGGACCCCATCGCGTGGCAGGCGTGAGCTGCGTTTTCAGCCTGATCGGCATGTCGAGGTAGGCGGGTTCGAAGAAGGCCGTCCGGCCCATCACGCGGCCGTCGGGCGCGATCACGGCGCTGATGCCCGTGGTACCCGCCACGATGACGAAGCGGTTGTGCTCGACGGCCCTCAACCTGGCGAACGCCAGCTGCTGGACGCTCATCTCCTCGTTGAATGTGGCGTTGTTGGACGGCACGGTCAACACCTGCGCGCCGTTGCGCACCGCCTCCCGCGGGGCCCGGTCGAAGATCACCTCCCAGCACGTCGTCACCCCGATCGGCACGTCGGCCGCGTGCACCACACCGGTGCCGCTGCCGGGCACGAAGTAGCCCGCGCGCTCGGCGTACGGGGAGAAGTGCTTGAAGAAGCTGCGCCACGGTAGGTACTCGCCGAACGGCTGGACGATCTGCTTGTCGTGCCGGTCACCGGGCCCGGTCTTCGGGTCCCAGACGATGACGGAGTTGGTCGACACCGGATTGTCGGGCGTATAGCCCGGCCCCGCGAGCACCCCGCCGACCAGGATCGGCGCCTTGATCGCCTGCGCCGCGACCGATATCTGGTCCGCCGCATCCGGGTTGGCCAGCGGGTCGATGTCGGACGAGTTCTCGGGCCAGATGACGAACAGCGGCTGCGGCGCCCGCCCGGCCCGGACGTCCTCGGACAGCTTGATCGTCTCGCGCACATGATTGTCGAGGACCTGACGCCGCTGGGCGTTGAAATCCAGCCCGAGCCGCGGCACGTTGCCCTGCACGGCGGCGACGTTGACGGACGGTTCGTCCTCGGAGCCCGCGCCGGAATGCCGGACACCGGGCCAGACCGCCGTCGTGGTGACGAGAACGAAGCAGACGCAGATGCCAGGCAGCACCACGGCGGGGGGCGCCGCATTGTCGCCGCGGCGCCACCAGTGGACGATCTCGAACGTCAGCGCGGCGAAACTGAAGCCGAGCAGTGTCACCGCGAACGACACCAGCGGCGCTCCGCCGATCTCCGCCAGCGACAGCAGCGGTCCGTCGGTTTGGCCGAAACCGACTACGCCCCAAGGGAATCCGCCGAAGGGCACCGTCGACTTTGCCCACTCGGCCAGTGCCCACAGCCCCGCGAACCAGACCGGCCAGCCGGTCAGTCGGCGCGCGAACACGGCGCACAGGCCGAACAATGCGGAAAAAACCGCCTCTGCGATCGACAGCGCCAGCCACGGCATCAGCCCGACCATCACGCCGGTCCACGGCAACAGCGGGATATGGAATGCCGCGCCGAACAGGAATCCGTACCCGAATCCCCCGACGAGCCTGGTGTCCTTGCGGGTCAGCACCCAGGCCAGCAGCCCGAACGCGACGATCGCCGTGTACCACCACCCGAACGGCGGGAAGCTCAGGCAGAGCAGCAACCCACCCATGATGGCGGCGCTGATTCGCGGCAGCCG
>JBKPSU010000212.1:0-36693 GCA_046735135.1 Actinomycetota bacterium | reverse complement strand
GTGCTCGCGGTGACCGCCGTCGGCATCGCCACCCTGGGCGCGGGACAGTTCAGCCTCGACTATGCGCTGTTCTCGGGCACCGGTTTCTACGACCTGCTGCACGGTTGGTGGGGATTACTGATCGCCGCCGGATTGGGGCTTGCGGGCGGCATCGGCCAGCTCGTCATCTTCTACCGGCCGCCGCAGCCGGCAGAGACCAGCTGATCCGTCCGCCGACGACGGTCGCGGCGACCATGTCGGACGCGAGCGTCTCGACGTCGGCCGTCGGCTTCAGCACCATCAGGTCGCCCGGCTGACCGACCTCGACGGTGCGCGGCACCGACGGGCGCTCGGGGTGGCCGAAGAACAGGCGCAGCGCGTCGGCGGCCGAGATGCATTCGTCGGGGCCGAGGACTTCTCCGGCCGCAGAGGTGCGATGGACGGCCGCGCGCATCGACGCCCACGGGTCCATCCCGCCGAACGGGGCATCCGTGCTGGCCGCCGTCGGTATGGCCGCCCGAAGCAGCGACGCCAGCCGCCACAGCTGCGGGTGCTCATCGGCGGGCACGTCCCGCAGGTAATGCTCGCCGCGTTCGGCGACGAAGTTGGGCTGGGTGACCACGGTGACCCCGAGGTCGAGCAGCTCGGCGAGCATGTCGTCGGACACCATCGCGGCGTGTTCGATGCGGTCGCGCGGATGGACGCCGGCCATGCGCAGCGCGGCAAGCGCGACGACGAGCTGGGCGTGGGTGACACAGTGCAGCGCAACGGGGACCGCGTCGTCGTGGCGGTCGCCCACCCAGCCGGTGAGCTCGTCGACGTCCAGCCGGTCGTCGTGCAGGATCCGCTTGCCGGGCGCCAGGAAGTGCAGCCGCTGCGGGATCTCGCCGCGGCGACGGGACACCATCAGCGTCACGATGTCGTCTGCGGTGAGGTCCGGCGTGGCATCGGTGATACCCGTTACCCCATAGCCGCTCAGGCGAACACAGATGTCGGCGAGCGCTGTCGCACGGCGTGGCAACGCATCCGACCATTCGTCGGCGCTGTGCAATCGACCGTCGGGATGTTCCGGCAGGCCGACGCGGGCCAGCGCCGCCGAGTTCAGGATCCACATCGCGCCGCTGCGGTGCTGGATGCGCAGCGGAGTCTTGGCGACCAGCGCGTCGAGCTGGTCGCGGTCGAGCTCACCTGCGACCGATGCGTGGTAGCCGACCGCACGTATCCATCCGTCGGGTCCAGGCGATGCAGCGGCAAGAGCCTGTGCCAGTTGAACTTTGGTCGTCACCCGCGGCGGTCCGACGGCGAGGGAGTCCACCGCCGCCGCCATCGCCCGCAGGTGGAGGTGATGGTCATGCAACCCGGGCAGCACCGCACCGCCGTTCGCGTCGAGCACCTGCTCGCCGTCCAGCGGTTCGAGCCGGTCGGCGATTTCGCCGATGCGCTCGTCGGCCCGCAGGTCGGCGACGTGGCCATCCGGCAGCCTGCCGCGGCGAATCAGCATGCGGTGAGCCGTGTTTCGATCAGTGCGCGCACAGCGTCGTTGTCGGCCCCGAGGGCTGCGGCCGCGGGCGCAGGCGCAGGGATCCGCGGCGGCTCGTCGGCGGTTACCGTGCAAGGGAACCCAGCGTATCTCGCCGCCACTTCCGCGAGTGCGATCTCGATGACCTCGCCGCCGCCGCGCGCCAGCGCGTCGAGCACCGCGAGCGTGGCTTCCAGCCCGGTGAGCGGGTCGGCGATCGCGTCCCCGACGAACACCGGCCCCGAGACGATCGGATTCCTCGCGTGCGCGGTCCCGACCAGACCGCCCGCGACCGCGGCGTCGTCGCCGAAGGCGACCCGGTTGGCGCGCTCCCCCTCGGTGCCATAACCGGTGACGCGCAACCACACCCGGCCCGGGCGCCCCTGCAGCTGCTCCGGCCCGAGGCCTCGGCGGGTCAGCGCGGCGGGCCGCGAACCTTCGATCACCACATCGGCGATCTCCAGCAGCGGGCGCAGCTCGCCATCGCGAAAGTCGATGGCGTAGGACAACTTCGACGAGTTCATCCAGTCGAAGAATGCGGGATGGCCGTTTCGGGTGCCGTCCGTCCTGTCCCTTCCTTCTACCTTGACGACGGTCGCGCCCGCCGCTGCCAGCAGCTGCCCACACAGTGGCCCCGCCCACATCGATGACAGATCGACGACAATCAGGTCGGGAAGTGCCTTCGAGGCGCGAGGCCCGTCGGCGACGAATCTCGTTGCGGCAGAAGCGACTTCGCCGAGGACCGCAGCCGGCAGATCGAGCAGCCGCGCGCGTGCCACGAACTCGGTCGCGTCTCGGCCGGAAGCCGCGGCGGCCAACGCCGCCCACGGGTCGGCGGGTTGTTCCGCCGTCTCGAGTAGCGCCGGCACTGTCTCGACATCGTCGGCGCGGGACAGGGTGAGCGCACACCAGCCGTCGCGGGCGGCCAGCAGCCGTGTGGAACCGCCTGCCGAGACCCTGCCCGCGGGCGTGATACGGAGTAGGCCGGCACGCCCGGTGACGATCTCGTCGGCATCGGCTGTCAGATTGCCGCCGAGGGCTGCCGCACCGCGGCTGATGTCGTGGACGACCCGCCGCGCCCCGGCGAGCACGGCATCGGGGATGCCCAACGAGCCCACCAGCACATTCTGCACGCAATCACGCCGCTTCGATCGCGTCTATCAAACCCCAGCCGAGTGCGGTCTCGGCGTCGATCGTGCGGCCGGACAGCACCAGATACGCCGTGCGCCAGCGGCCGATGCGTCGAGTCACGCTGACCGTTCCGCCCGCGCCAGGAATCAGCCCCAGCGCCAATTCTGGCAGACCGAGGATCGAATCACGCTGCGCCTCAACCCGTCCGCAGAAAGCCGCCATTTCCAGTCCGCTGCCGAGCACTTGGCCGTGCACGCGCGCCCGGCAGCGGCTGCCGAGCCGGGCGGTGAGTTTGTCGAGCCTCAGCGCGGGGCTGTGACGCACGCGTGCGATGTGCGCGCTCGCAGGGTCGGCGAAGGAGCCGAACTCGGCGAGATCTCCGCCGCTGCAGAACGACGGGCCGTTGCCGCTGAGGACAATTTCGTCGACCGAAGGGTCCAGGCGGGCGACATCGAGTGCGTCGAGCAGCGCGGCGCGGGCGTCGTTGGAAAACGCGTTGTGCCGGGCGGTCCGATTGAACCGGATGTGCAATGTGTTGCCGTCACGGTCGGCAACCACCGGATCCGGAAGGATCGGCACCGTGACGGGGCCTCTTCGCTGCAGCCACGAGGCGAACTCCCCACCGGATTGCAGCGTCGAGTACGCGAGCGACTCCGTGATGATCCCGGCCAGCGCAGGCGCCAGCGGGTCGATCGCCCGCAACACGTCATCGCATACGGTGGCCGCCTGTGGCCAGGTATCGACGCGGGCCGTCAGTTCGGTGACAGCGGAGGCCGTGGAGTCGACGGTGACAACGCGTCGGTCGGCCACGATGTCGTTGCTGAGGGTCAGGGTGGCGCGGTCAACCCACTGCTGCGCGGACGGTGACTCGATGTCGGCGGCGGATCCGACCGCCAGCAGCACCCCGGTGGCGGCGGGCAAGCTGGTCGGCACGTCGCCGAGGTCAACAACGAGCACGGCCCCGCGGCGCTACACCGGGTCGAACGACGAAATCAGCCAGGCATCGCTGATCTTCTTCAAGCCCACCTTGACCGCGCTCGCGGCGAACGCGCCGTCAGGATTCTCCTTGCTGGTGGTGACCTGATTGATGAACACCAGCACCACCGCGGAGTCCGGATGCATTTCGGAAACCGCAGCCCGCACGACGGTCGCGGAGGTCTTTACCGACTTCTGCTTCGCGGCCGGAGTGACGACTTGCTCGGTGAACTGCGTGTAGTACGACAGGAAGTCGCCGGTCAGATGGGACTTCGCGTTCGCGAAGTCTTTGTCCAACTTCTCCGGTGAGTACGACAGCAGCGAGATCGTGCCGTTCTTCGCCGCGTCCAGCGCGACGGTGGACGCGGCCGCGTTCATCTCTTGGTCAGGCCGGAACTGCTTGAAGTACAGCCACGCTGCGACGCCTGCCGAGGCCACGAGGGCGACCGCCAACAGGAGGACACCTAGCCGGGCCCACGTCACCTTCGCCGACCGACGCACGATGCCATCTCGCGACTGCGACTCCGACTTCGTTTCCGTTTCGGCGGCTGCGTCGTCGTTTGCGGTGACCTCAGCGGCGGCTTCATCCGTACCGTTCGCGGCCTCGTCGACATTGGTCCCGCGGGCGGTTTCTTCTGCGGTCACGGTACGAACTCCACTTTCGACATCTTGATTTGGCCGCCGTCACGCTTCAGGTCGACGGACAGCCGCCAGGAGCGCGGCTCCTGTTTGGCCCCTGCGGAGTTAGTGACGCGCGAGCTTGCCGACACCAGCACGGTGGCCGAATCGTCGGTCATCGACTCGACCGCGGTGGCATTGACAGTGACGTCGGTGACCACCTTCGACTCCTGCGCGACCTTGATGAAGTCGTCCGCTTGGTTCTTGAAGTCGTCCCTGAACTGGCCGGTCGAGTTGTCGATGATGCGCTGTACGTCCTCCTTCGCCTTGTTGAAGTCCAGCGACATCAGAGTCACGACGCTCTGCCGAGCTGCTGCGGTGTACTCCGCGCGGCGCTGCTGATCGGCGGCCTGGTGGCGGTGGTCCAGGACCATGAGCACGCTCAGTGTGACCAATGCGGCCGTGCAGGCGACAGCGAGGGTAGCCGCAAGGGTCTTCAGAATCCGAGCGGCTCGCCAGCGACGTCGCGTGCGGACGGGTTCGGCGTCCGCAGGCTGCTCGGCGACATCTGCTTCGTCACTGTCTTCGGTGTCCGAGCCGGCTCTATCGACCTCGGTCGTCTCGGCCGGTGCGGCTACGACGTCGGACGTTTCGGTGTCGACTTCGGCCGCTTCGGCGGATTTAGTTCCAGCGGCACCGGCTTCCGATTCCACCTCGGCGGCTGTTTCGACGTCAGCAGGCGTTTCGCGTTCAGCGGCTTGGGCCTGCCGCCGCAGCCGGATCGCGCGGGCCCTGGCGCCCGCGGCGGCAGCGACCGCCTCGGCCTCGGCGGCCTCGGCCTCCGCCTCCTCCGCGAGGGCCAGTGCCTCGGCCGCATCAGTCGGCTTGCCAGGATCCTGCGGCGGTTCATCGACGCGTTCAGCGTCGATCACCGACGCGCGGCGCCTGAAAGACGGCACAGCGACCTCCTTGTCTGCGAGTGCTCTACTCAATATGAGAATGGCATTATTCATTTTTGAGTATTGCCGCGACGATACAGCAATCCCAGATCAGGACCGGGCTGTGCTTCCTGCGGAAATGCTATTTCCCCGCTGTGCGAATGCTCAGCGCAACCTGTCCTTCATCACCTTGCCTGTGGCGTTCAACGGTAGCTCTTCGAGGAACTCGACGAACCGAGGGACCTTAAATCCGGCCATCCGCTCGCGGCTCCAGGCGACCAGCTCTTCGCCGCTGACGGCCGTTTCGCCGTCTTTTACGACGATGAATGCCTTGCCGACCTGACCGAGACGGTCGTCGGGCACCCCGATGACCGCTGCCTGTGCGATTGCCGGGTGCTCGAGCAGGAAGCCTTCGATTTCGGCGGGGTAGGCGTTGAAGCCGCCGACGATGAACATGTCCTTCTTGCGGCCGACGATTCGCAGCCGCCCGCTCTCGGTGAACTGGCCGAGGTCGCCGGTGTGCAGCCAGCCTTCGGCGTCGATCGCCTCGGCGGTCGCGATCGGGTCGTCGAGGTAGCCTCGCATCACGTTGTAACCCCGCACCAAGACCTCGCCGTCGTCGGCGATGCGGACTTCGACGTCCTCACAGGGCAACCCTGCGGTGGTGGCGACGTGTTCGAACGAGTCACCGGGTCGGGACAGCGTCACATTGCCTGCCTCGGTGAGGCCGTAACCGGTCATCAGCGTCTGGAACGGCAGCTCGTCGTGGATTCGGCGGACGAGTTCGACGGGAATGTCGGCCGCACCGGTGACGCCGGCGCGCAGTGTCGACAGCCTGCTCTTGTCATCGACCGTGAGCAGGGAGTGGTACAGCGTCGGCGGCCCGGGCAGCATCGTGATCCGTTCGCGGTGAATGAGTTCCACCACCTGGTCGACGTCGAACACGGCCACCGGCAGCATGGTCGCCCCGCGCAGGAACGATGCGACCAGCCCGGCCTTGAGCCCGAACGTGTGAAAGTACGGGTTGATCATCAAGTAGCGGTCGCGCTCGCGCAGATCGGCGAGCGTCGCCCACTCTTCGTACGCCCGCAGCGTCTGGCGATGGTTCAGCATCGCGCCCTTCGGCCTGCCGGTGGTGCCCGAGGTGAAGATCACGTCGGAGACATCGGCGCCGTCGAGCTCTCGCGCGAACGGCTCACCCGAGGACAGGAAGTCGGACTTCAGGTCGATGACGGGAACGCCAAGGGGAGCCGAGTAATCCAGCCCGGGGAAGTCTTTCTGGACGAGCACCGCCTTGGCCCCGCTGCGGCCGATGATGTCGGCGGCTTCTTCCGATTTGAAGCGGGTGTTGACCGGAACGAGTACACCACCGGCGGTGAGCAGACCGAACGCCGCGATCATCCACTCGGCGGAGTTGGGCGCCCAGACGGCGACTCGCTCTCCTTTATCGATGCCGAGGTCTCTGAAAGCCCCCGCGGCGCAACGGATCCGGTCGACAACCTCGACGAAGGACAAGCGCAACCGACCGTCGACGACCGCTTCCGCGTCGCCGAAGCGGTCCGCCGCGCTCAACACCATCTCGGGGATGGTGTTCCAACGTGCTGCGTACGTCACACCGTGACGAGGCGACCCAGGTTGCCGCCCATGATCTTCGCCTGATCCTCGACGGACAGATGCTCGAGCGCGGTCACATAGTGCGTCGGCTCGGCAAGGCCCTCAGGGTGTGGCCAGTCGGAGCCGTAGAGCACCTGCTCCACGCCGATGAGGTTGATCAGGTCGTCGATGCCCTCTTCGTAGAACGGGCTGACGTGAATGCGGTTCTTGATCTCCTCGATCGGGTTGGACGGAAAGCTCTCCGGGGTCTTCTTGTAGACCTCGGCCATCTGGTCGAGCAGCGGGAACATCCACTTCGAACCGGCCTCGATGACCGCGACCTTGAGCGTCGGGAACCGGAACAGCGCGCCATGAATCACCCAGGAGGCCACGGCATCCTGGACCGGGCGCCACTCGTTGAGAATCGACATCGCGTTGGTCACGAACGGCAACATCTCCTGGGATGCGCCGTCCCACTCCGAGGTGTAGCGCGAGTAGCCGCTGTCGGAGGAGTGCATGGCGACCAGCACGTCATGTTCGACGCACTTCTGCCAGAACGGATCGAACTCGGGCAGTGCAAAAGAACGCGGCCCGCGGAAGCCTGGCACCGGTGCCGGACGGATCAGGATGGCCCGGGCGCCACGCTTGACCACCCACTCCAGTTCTTCGATCGCCTTCTCGACGATCGGCAGCGTGATAACCGGGGTGGTGAAGATGCGGTTCTGATAATTGAAGCCCCACACCTCGTTGAGCCACTCGTTCAGCGCATGGACGATGACGTGGATGGCGACCGGGTCGTCGCGCAGCCGCTCCTCGATCAGGCTGGCCAGCGTCGGGAACATCAGCGACCGGTCCAGGCCCAGCTCGTTCATCAGCTCGAGCCGCGGGGCGGGCTCGAAGAACGCGGGGATGGACCGCATCGGCTCGCCGAACAGCTCGCGGCGGCTCTTGCCGTCGGGATTGCCGAACTTGAAGTACTCCTCCCATGCGCCCGGCTTGGCGACCACCGAGAAGGTGGGGTTGGGAATGTAGTTGCTGATCACGCCGCGCAACGCGATCTTGGTGCGGCCGTTGACCTCGACGTACTGGACGATGTCCTTGTATTCCTTGGGGAGGTACTTGGTCATCGCCTCCGGCGGCTCGTACAGGTGATTGTCCGCGTCGAACAGCGGAAACGGGATGTCGACCCGATGCGAAAGCTGACCCATGAAAGACTCCTTATCCTCTTGGGAGAATCCTATTCTCGCTAGCTGCTCAACGCAATGCGTTGCCTGACCATGTACTTCTGCACCTTGCCGCTCGCGGTGCGCGGGTAGTCGTCGACTTCATGCAGCTCTTCGGGCCATTTCTGCTTCGCCATCCCGGCCCGGCCGAAATGCTCGTGCACCTCGGCCATCGTCGGCATGACCTGTCCCGGCTTGACGCGAAGGACGGCGGCGGCGTGCTCGCCCAGCCTGGCGTCGGGCGCGGACACCACAACGGCCTCGGCGACGGCCGGCATCGTCAGCAGCAGTTCCTCGACCTCGAGCGCGCTGATGTTCTCGCCGCCGCGAATGATGACGTCGGCCTTGCGATCGGTGATGGTCAGATAGCCGTCGTCGTCGAGCACACCGACATCGCCTGTGCGATACCAGCCGTCGGCGTCGAAGGCCTTCTCCGTCAACGCCTCGTCGGTGTAGCCGAGGCACAGATCGGGTCCGCGGCTGAAGATCTCGCCATCGGGTCCGAGCCGGATCTCTACGCCCGGCCGGGCGTTTCCGTCGGTGTAGAGCCGTTTGTCCTCTGGTGCATCACGACTCGACCCCGTGATCGACGGATGCTCGGAACTGCCGTAGGACCGGAACACGAAGATCCCCATGTCCGCCAGCCTGCGCGTCACCGCTGACGGCACGGTAGATCCGCCGAAGCCAACGGTTTTGAAGTGCGACATGTGTTCGGCGGTGCAGTCGGGATGATCCATCAAACTCGTGACGAAGTACGGCGGGCCGCCGCCGATCGACAGTCCGAAACTCTCGATGAGCTTGAGGACGTTGCCCGGATCCCACACGTCGCACAGATCGATCGAGGCGCCCTCGAGCACCGGGATCAGGAACGCGCCGAGCATGCCGATGAAGTGCCCGACGGGCGTTGCGGTGAGCTGCCTGCCGCGATCGGGCGGGTAATTCGCCAGCAGCTGGCGGGTTTCGAAGCCAAGCGTCTGATGGCTGTGCACGACACCCTTCGGATCACTGGTGGTGCCCGAGGTGAAGGCGATCAACGCCGGGCTGGCGGGATCGGCCGCGACGGTGCCCGTCAGTGGCTGATCGTCGAGTAGCTCGTCGAATGTGCTTCCCACCAGCCCAACGATGGGCACGTCCGCGCAGAGGTCAGGCTGGAACGTCATCCGCCCGAACTCCTCGGCGGTGATGAACACCTTCGGCTGCGCCGTTTTCATGATGTGGCTCAGCTCTTTTCGGCCGTAGAAGTGCACGATCGGCACCACGACCGCACCGAGGAATGCCGATGCCCAAAACGAGGCCGCGGCTTCCATCCAGTTCGGAAGCTGTAGCGCGACTACGTCCCCCGGCCCGACGCCGCGCTTACGAAGACCTTCGGCCAGCCGACGGGCATGCAGCTCGACATCGGCGAAGGTGCCGTCGAACGGCCGCACGGCCGAGTGCACGCAGAAGCCGGTGCCCGGATTGGCCGCCAGCCCGCCCGCGACCAGATCGCCTAGAGTCTCGGGCCGCCACCAGCCCTCGTCCTCGTAACGTTTTGTCAGCTCTAGCGGGATTTTTCGCATTGCGCGCCGCTGCACCTCCGTTCGGACGTGATGCTATTCTCCGATACAGAGAATGCCAATACCGCACACGGAGAATGCTTGATGGTCGACCTCGAGTTGGACGACGGTTTGGCGATCGTCACCATCGACCGCCCGCATGCGCGCAACGCCATCTCGCTGGAAACGATGGACCAGTTCGACAAGGCGCTCGACGGGGCCGAAGGTGCGGGCGCGCTCGTCATCACCGGCGCAGGCGATCGCGCGTTCGTATCGGGCGGCGACCTCAAGGAACTCAGCGCGCTGCGCACCGAAGAAGAGGCCGGCGCGATGGCGTGGCGGATGCGGTCGATCTGCGATCGGATCGCGGGCTTCCCAACCCCGACCATCGCGGCACTCAACGGCCACGCGCTCGGCGGCGGCGCCGAGGTGGCGGTCGCGGCCGACATCCGGCTGGCCGCCGACGACATCAAGATCGGCTTCAACCAGGTGGCGCTCGAGATCATGCCTGCTTGGGGCGGCGCCGAGCGGCTCGTCGAACTGGTGGGCTTCAGCAAGGCGCTGCTACTGGCGGGCACGGGCATGATCCTCACCGCCGAGGACGCCCAGCGCAGTGGATTGGTCGACCATGTGCTGCCGCGAGCATCCTTCGACGAAGAATGGCGCACGATCGCCAAGCAGTTGGCGAAGCGCCCGGCAGGCGAGATCAAGCGGGTGATGCGCGGTGTCCCCACCACCGAAGCGGTGGCCGCCTTTGCACGGCTGTGGGTTTCGGACGAGCACTGGAGCGCGGCCGACAAGGTGATGAAGCGCGGGAAGTGAAGCCGTAACCCGAGCCCCTATCTCACGGCGTGATGGGTGGATTCGCGACAAGCGAATCGGCACGGTCGCGTTTCGGTGTTGCGCTGACGGCCGCCGTTGCGACAGCCGGTGCCTACGGATGGCTGCTGAACCTGCAGACGCAGGGCCGCAGCGCTGCGGCGCTCAATATGCCCGACATGGGGATGACCGACATGGGCAAGTATTGGGCTTTCCCGGTGCTGCAAGCCACGGGACTCACTGGTTTGGTCTACGCCTACCTGAGCGTTGTACTGGGACTTCAACAATCGGGCCGGCTGGCCCGACGGTCGCCCGCCACCTATCGGCTGATCAACCGGATCCATCGACAAACTTCGCTGACCGTGATCGGCTGGTCCTGGTCCACATGACCGCGACGGTGCTTGACGCCATGGGCAACACCTGGCAAACAGTGCTGATCCCAGGTGCTGTCGCCGAGACGGGTTGGCCTGAAGCGGTATGGGGATTCAACGCAGGCATCATCGCGTTCTACACGCTGCTGCTGGTGGCACCGACCTTCTACATCAGACGCACCATCGGGATGCGCCGGTGGCAGTTCCTGCACCGTTTCGTGCTGATGTTTTACGGCTTGTCCGTCTGGCACGCGTTGATCCTCGGCCTCGACGTGAGCCATTACGCATGGATACGGCCCACGGTGTGGCTGGCTCAAATCCCGCTTCTGGCAATGCTTATCGTGCGGGTGCACGGGGCAGCGCGCGCGAGCTCCAGGTTCTCACAGGCTCGGCCAATAGCGGTGGCCGGCCGGTATACGGTCATCGCGGTCAGTGGTGCAGCCATCCTAGCTGTCGTGCTGATCGTGACCACCGGCCATTCCGGCTTCATTCAGACGGTCTGAGGCACTGGGACTGTCCACCGACACCTAGGAGTCTGCTGAATTAATCCGGCGTGGCAGGGCCGGTTGTCCTGGGGTTTTGGGGATGATTTGTGGGTGCAGGGTCGCTCTGATGATCAGCGTGAGTTCTTAGATGCCGAGTCGGTCGCCGGCCATCTTCTGAAGTCCGACAGTGTGTTCGCGTTCCTGGCCGCGCATCGGAGCGAGTTGTTCCCCGAGGAGATGTTCGCCGACCTGTTTCCCTCGCGACGGGGCCGACCCAGCGTGCCGGCCGAGGTGATGGCCAGTGTGATCACTTTGCAGGCGTTGCATGGCCTGTCGGACCACGAGACCGTGGATGCGGTGACCTTCGACCTGCGGTGGAAAGCGGCCTGTGGTTTGCCGATCACCGCGCCGGCCTTTCACTCCACGACGTTGACCTACTGGCGGCGTCGGCTGGCGGCCTCGCAGCGGCCGAACCGGATCTTCGAGGCGGTCAAAGCCGTCGTCGCCGCGACGGGTGTGCTGGCAGGAAAGACCCGGCGAGCACTGGATTCAACCGTCCTGGATGATGCTGTCGCCACCCAGGACACCGTGACCCAGCTGATCGCCGCGATCCGTCGGGTCCGTCGCGAAATCCCCGCTGCAGCAGCGGTCGTCGCCGAGCACTGCACCGCCCACGATTACGACGACCCGGGGAAACCCGCCATCTCGTGGAACGACAAGGCGGCCCGCGAACAGTTCGTCGACGCACTAGTCGGCGACGCTCACCGCCTGCTCGGCCATTTACCCGAGCAGGAGATGGGCCCCCGCGCCGCGGAGGCGGTTGCGTTGTTGGCGCTGATCGCCGGCCAAGACGTCGAACCCGTCGAGGGCTCCGACGGCACCGACGGGCACTGGCGCATCGCCCAGCAGGTCGCCCCGGACCGGGTCATCTCCACGGTCGATCCTGACACCCGCCATGCCCATAAGACCGTGCACCGCCGCCAGGACGGCTTCAAGGCCCACATCGCGATCGAACCCGACACCGGCATCATCACCGACTGCGCGTTGACCAAGGCCAGCGGCCCCGACAACCACGAAGCCGTGGTCGGACTGGCACTACTGGTCAGCGAGGACGCCCCAGTGCAGGTGTTGGGTGATTCGGCCTACGGCACCGGGGCCACCCGGGCAGCACTGGCCGAGATGAACCACGATGCGGTGATCAAACCGATCCCGCTGCGCGCACCGGTGCCCGGTGGGTTCACCACCGATGACTTCACTATCGACTTCGACGCGAACACGGTGACCTGCCCCGCCGGTCACACTCTGGCGATCCCGCCCAGCGGCGGAGTGGGATTCAAAACGCGTTGCCGCTCATGTCCTTTCGCGTCACGATGCACCACCGCGAAATCTGGGCGAAAACTCACCATCGGTGAACACGAACACCACCTGCGCGCCGCGCGAGCGGTCGCTCGCACACCCGAATGGCAGGCCGAGTACCGGCATCACCGGCCGATGGTCGAACGATCCATCGCCTGGCTGACCCGCAATAACCGCAAAGTCCGCTACCGCGGTGTGGCCAAAAACGATCACTGGCTTCAGCACCGCAGCGCCGCCTTGAACCTGCGCCGCCTGCTCGCGATGGGCCTGATCCGGAGCGGAACGACCTGGGCCATCGCCTGACACCCGAGGCCCCCCTTGCCAGTCGCGACACACGATGTCACGCTCGATACCGGCGGGGTGACCCTCGAAATGTCGACCTCCGGGCCTGACTCAAACACGCGCCACAGAGCGCTTTGAGGCACCCCGCCCCAGAAGCACCCCTAATTCAGCAGACTCCTAGACGCCCAGCACCCTGATCGGGTCGCTGCCGTCCCATTCGCAGGCGGCGTCATGCATGAACATCGCGTTGGCGGCCGCGGTAGAGCGCCTGCATCGACAGGTCGCGCATCACGAACCACGGGCCGACGCCGAGTTCGAGCCATCCCCCGGGAGGAGCCATCCCCCGGGTAGCAGGGTCATGACGCGGTCGGATGCACGACGACGCGGGGCGGCCCCTGACCCTTGCGAACCTGGTCGATGGCCTCGGGCACCTCATCGAGGCCGATCGTTGCACCGATGCTCGGCGACGGGTCGAGCCTGCCGTCGGCGACGGCGTCCAGCGTGCCGTACCAGTCCTGCGGGTGGGGCCCGCCGCCGAACTGGATCGTCATGCCCTTGTGCGTGGCGTCGGTGCAGTCGATGGTGCCTGCGTCGTACCAGCCGCCCGCGACGTGCACGCGAGCCATGAACTCACACGAGTCGACGATCGTCTGCAACAGCCCGTTGCGGCCGACGCATTCGAAGATGACCTGTGTGGTCTGAAAGTTGTTGGCCCGGAATGTCTCTCGCCACACCTCGTACGGGTCCCGATTCGCCGGGTTGACGACGACGTCGGCGCCGAACGTCTTGGCATACTCCAGCCGTTCGTCGCTGTAGTCGGACACCACGATCGGGCTGACACCGCGCGACTTCAGTGCCGCAACCGTCGACAGGCCGATGGCGCCCGCACCGACGACCAACGGCAACTCGCCAGGTTTGATACCGGAACAGCGAACGTAGAACTCTCCCACCGCAAATGCGTCCACCAGCGCAACAGAGTCGTTGGCAACACCGTCGGGCACCTTGCGCGACATCACCTCCGACACGATCATCAGCTCGCCGAACGCGCCGGGGGCGTCGGGGTTGTGCCCGATCACGAGCGGTTCCTGGCCGGCGCGGATCATGATCGGCAGGCTGGTGACGCGGGTGCCGAGTGGGAAGTCATTCGAGCAGTCCGGGCCGTGGCCCACCACCTCGCCGACGAACTCGTGGCCCATGATCGTGTCGCGGTCGGAGTCCCATACGAAACGCGCCGCCGAGTTCGGATGGTCCATGTAGTGCACGTCCGACGCGCAGATCGCCGCGGACAGCGGCTTGATCAGTAGCTCGCCGGGCCCGGGCACCGGATCGGCCGTCTCCCGGACGTCCAGTTTCCCGTCCCGCAGGACTACCGCGCGCATCAGCGCACCGTCCCTTGCTTGGTGGCCGAGTCGAGCGAGGCGGCGGTCATGAGCTCGACGAGTTTGCGCCGATCGGCGGTCCACACCATTGACGCCATGGTTCGATTCTTCTCTCCCACAGGATAAGTCGGGCCGTTGCCGATGTTCTCGACGATTTCTCGCGCCACGTCCTCTGGCAGCATGACGGTCTCAGGGTCGTACGGGAACCCCATCCGTTGATACGCCTCCGTCCAGGTCATGCCCAGCGGTGTGCAGCACACGTCGACGCCGTGTGGATGCAGTTCGGCCCACAGCCCTTCGGCGAAGTTGACGTTGAACGCCTTGACCGCCGAGTACACGGCCAGTAGGGATGCCCCGGCCAGGCAGGCTAGCGACCCCACGAGAACGATTCCGCCGCGGCCGCGGTCGCGCATCGCCGGGGCGAAGTGCCGGGCCAGAGCGACCGGTCCGATGCATGCCAGCTTGATCTGCTGAAGCGAGTCCTCGAACGACTCGTCGAGGAATTCCAGTGTCCGGTTCGCGGCACCCGCGTTGTAGACAAGCAGCCCGACCTCGAGACCGTCGGTCGCTTCGGCCACGCGCGCACCGATGTCGGGAGCGGTCAGGTCCTGGACCAGCGGTCGCACCTCGACACCATGGCGCTCGCTGACGTTGGCCGAAAGCTCCTCCAGCAGAGCGCTATTGCGCGCGATCAGTACGAGGTTCAGTCCGCGCCCGGCCAATTGGTCAGCCAGGCTGGCGCCGACGCCCTCGGACGCTCCTGCGATGACACCCCATCGCCCGTACTTCTGTGCGAACTCCGCGGTCACGCCCCGCCACCTCCGGTCAGCATCCGTGGGGTATGGGTGAGCCGGTGGCGGATGCGCCAGCCGTCGGCGCCACGCACCAACTCGTCGTCATAGTGGCCGATGACGTCGACCCACAGCCCGTTGTCGTCGGGCGTGATCATCAGCACGGCGTGCACATAGGTCCGCGCGGTGGCCGTGTCGCCGTCGACGTGGATGGCGAAGTTCGACAACCGGTGATAGGTGGACCCCATCGGGTTGTGCGTCTGAGCGAACAGTTCGGTGAACGCATCGGGATCGGTGAAGTGTCCGACCTCGCCGTAGTCGAGGTCGACCTCGTCGGTCCAGCAGCTGCGAAACAGGGGCCAGTCCTTGGAGTCGATCCCGGTGGCGTAACGGATCAGCACCTCGGTGATCTGCGCCTTGTCGGCATCCACGCCGCCAAGTTAGCCGATAAGTTAGACTCGGGTCAACTATTGATTCGACCGGAAAGCGGTGGGAATGGCGCAGATTGCGCGAGCAGCATTTGCTGACCAGGGTCAGCGCCGCGCCTCGTTTCAGCAGGCCCGCTCACACGCCACCAAACAGGCGCTGGTGCAGGCCGCGACCACGTTGTGGCGGGCGAACGGTTACGCGCGCACGACGGTCGCCGACATCTGTCGTGCGGCGGGTGTCTCGAAGGCGTTGTTCTACTTCTATTTCCCGCGTAAGGAAGACGTGCTGTTCGAGGTCGGAATGCTGTCGACGGATGCCGCTCACCGCACCGCGACCGAATTGCTGCGCAAGCCGTACGACATCCCCGCGGTCATCACCGCCGTGCTTCGGACGCTCGAAACGACGATGCGCGGCAGCACGCCCGAGCTGCTGATGGAGGCAATCCTGGAGGGCTACCGCCAGGCGGTCGCCGGACATGACCACCTCGAGCGCACCTCGGTCATCTTCGCCGAGTTGTTCGATCAGGCCGTCGCCGACGGCAAGCTCCCCGCCGACTTCGACACCGGGCACGTCGCCGTCGTCGCCCAGTCACTGGTCAGCGAGGGCGCACGGCACTGGGCCGCAGGCCGCTACCAGGACCGGTCGTTCGCCGACGTCGTCGGCCGCGACATCGCCGCCCTCGTCGCCGGCCACAGCGAGCGCTAGGGACCGTGTGTTCTCTCTAGACGAGAATGCCATTTCCGATTAGTGTCAATCGCGTGTCGACACAGCAGAAGGCGCTCGCGCCTGAGATCTCTACCTGGCCCGACGAGAATCCGCAGCTGATCGGAAGCCGCTGCGGTGCGTGCGGGGCCACGACGTTTCCCGTCCAGCAGCGCTGCCCCAGGTGCAGCGCGGGCGACATGTCCGAGGTGAAGCTGCCCCGGCGCGGCACGCTGGTGGCGTGGACGACGCAGGGCTTCCCGCCGGGCGCCCCCTACAAGGGGCCAGCTGGTAAGGACTTCGTGCCGTTCGGTGTCGGCCTCGTGCAGCTCAACGACGTGATCCGCGTCGAGGGCAGGCTGACCGAGAACGATCCCAAGAAGCTGCAATTCGGCATGGATGTCGAGCTGACCATGATTCCGTTCACCACCGATGACGAGGGCAATGAACTCGTCACGTTCGCCTTCCAGCCGGTCTAGAGAGAGGAACACCCCATGACGAACGACGTCGCCATCATCGGCGTGGGACTCCATCCGTTCGGCCGGTTCGACAAGACCGCCATGGAGATGGGCGCCGACGCGATCCAGGCCGCACTGACCGACGCGGGTGTCGATTGGAAGGACATCCAGTTCGGCTTCGGCGGAAGCCATGAGGTGTCGAACCCGGACGCGGTGACCCGGCTGGTCGGCCTGACCGGGATCACGTTCACCAATGTCTTCAACGCCTGCGCGACCGCGGCATCGGCGATTCAGCAGACCGCCGACACCATTCGGCTTGGCAAGTACGACATCGGCATCGCCATCGGCCTCGACAAGCATCCCCGCGGAGCGTTCACCGACGACCCGGCCAAGCTGGCACTCCCGCAGTGGTATGCCGAGAACGGTCAGTTCGTCACCACGAAGTTCTTCGGGATGAAGGCCAACCACTATCTCAACAAACACGGCATCTCGCAGGAGACGCTGGCCAAGGTCGCTGCCAAGAACTTCCGCAACGGGTCGAAGAATCCGAATGCGTTCCGGCGCAAGCCGATTTCCGAGGAAGAGATCCTCAACTCGACGGTACTGAACTACCCGCTGACGCAGTACATGTTCTGCGCGCCCGACGAAGGTGCGGCAGCAGTGGTCATGTGCCGCGCGGACATCGCACACCGCTTCACCAAGAAGCCGGTCTACGTCAAAGCCACCGAGATCCGCACCCGCACCTTCGGCGCGTACGAGGTGCACGCGACGTTCGCGCCGCTCGACGAGGACGCGTCGCCGACGGTGTACGCCGCAAAGGCCGCCTACGAGGAGGCGGGCATCGGCCCCGAGGACGTCGATATCGCACAGCTGCAGGACACCGACGCGGGCGCCGAAGTGATCCACATGGCCGAGACCGGACTGTGCGCCGACGGCGAGCAGGAGAAGCTGCTGGCCGACGGCGCAACGGAAATCCACGGCACGATGCCGGTCAACACCGACGGCGGCTTGATCGCCAACGGCGAGCCGATCGGCGCATCGGGCCTGCGGCAGGTGCACGAGCTGGTCCGCCAGCTGCGCGGCGAAGCCGGCGACCGCCAGGTGCCCGGCCAGCCCAAGGTCGGGCTGGCGCAGGTCTACGGCGCACCCGGCACGGCGTCGGCGACGATCCTCTCGGTCTAGCGCAAGCGCGATCGATGCCTACGGTCGCCGACACCGTCAACCGCTACGTCGAGCTGCTGTCGAACGGCAGCGCCGACGAGCTGGCCGCGCTCTACACTGGCGATGCCACCGTGGAGGACCCGGTCGGCAGCGGCGTGCGGCGCGGCCATGACCAGATCCGCGAGCTGTACAGCCGGGTCGAAAAGCAGGACCGCACAGTCGAACTCCTGTCGCTGCACGTCAACGGCGACGAGGCAGCCTTCCTCGCGCGGTTGACGATCCTTGAGGGGGATATCCGCACCCGGATTGACGGGATCGACGTGATGACGTTCGACGACGAGGCCCGAATCACGTCGATGCGGGCCTTCTGGTCTGCGCCCGGGATCCCGAGCTAGGAACGCACATGCCCGGTTTTGGTGTCGGCATCATGACCAACACCATCAACTCACGGTGCGGCCCGAAACCGCCGATCCAGGCCGACTACCTGACCGCGGTGGCATCCGGGGCCGACTCCTTCTGGGTCGCCGACCATCTCAATTCGGTTCTGCCGCCGTCGATGTGGAAGCCCAAGTATGTGGGGGCCGCCAAGGTGATCCCGAAGATGGATGCGCACCTGGAACCGTGGACGATGCTGGGCTACCTGGCCGCCAAGAACAAGGTGCGCCGGATGCGTCTCGGCGTGGCCGTCACCGACACCGGTCGGCGCAATCCCGCGGTCACCGCTCAGGCCGCGGCGACTCTGCATCTGCTCACCAAGGGCAGGCGGTGCTGGCATCGGCACCGGTGAGAATGAGAGCAACGCGCCGTACGGCGTCGACTGGTCAAAACCGGTGGCCCGCTTCGAGGAAGCGCTGGCCACCATCCGTGCGCTGTGGAACGCAGGCGGCGAACTCGTGACGAGGGACTCGCCGTTCTTTCCGCTGCACAATGCGCCGTTCGCGCTGCCACCGTACAAGGGCAAGTGGCCGGAGATCCCGACGGCTGGTTTCCCGGCACGACGCGAGCGGTGGAGTACGGCGAACAACTCGGCTGGTTGAGGACGGCGGCCTCGAACGCGGGCCGCGACCCCGACGAGATCAAGCCCGGTCTTCGCACTGAACGGCACCGCTGAGCAATGGGCGCGCCACGGCGCGGAGCATCCGCTCGGTTCGGAATTCACGGGTGTGCAGGAGCTCATCCCGCAGCTGATCGACAAGAAGACGGCGCTGTCGTACGCCGCCAAGGCGCCGAAGTCACTGGTGGCTGAGCTGTTCACGGTGGGCATGCCGACGAGGTGGTCGACCAGATCGCCGAGTTCCGCGACCAGGGCCTGCGGTATCTCGTCGTCGGTAACGCCGGCGCGATCCAAACGAGCCTCGTCAAGAGCGCCGCGACCACGGCGCCGTACGTCAATGTGGTTCGCGCGCTGAGGCGTTTGTGACGGTCACAGCGCGTTCCTAGCCGGCGATCGCCGAGCCGACGAAGTAGCTGGTGAGTAGACAGACGCCGACGAGGACGACCCACCCGTCCGTAAGTCGGCACAGCAATGCGGGAGCGTGGCGCACCTCCATGAATTCTCTGAATATGATGCGCACCTTGATGAGTGCGATCACGATCGCGCTCACCGTGACGACAGTGCTCGCCTTGAGTGTTCCGTTCTGATCGACCGAGTGGTCCAGCCAGACGTACACCAGCGTCATCGATGTCAGGATCGCCCAGACGATCAGCAGTCTCTTATTGGATGTGGTGCTCACGAATCACCTCACAACGTAGAGCAACGCGAAGATCAGAACCCATAGGAAATCGACTGTGTGCCAATAGGTTGCACATGTTTCAACGAGTTGTTGTGATCGCCGGGCCGGGCTCCGCAACTGATAGACGACGACTCCGAGCACAATGAATCCGATCAGGACGTGTATGCAGTGGATCGAGGTCAAGAAGAAGTAGTGCTGGAAGAACTCGTTGCTGGTGAACGTGTTTCCCATCCGGATCTCTTTGATCCACTCCAGAATCTTCGACGCGAGAAAAACCAGCCCGAAGGAGATCGTCAGGTAGGCATTGAGCATCGCCGACCGGTACGCGCCTGCCCGCGCGGCTTTGACGCAGCGCGCGATTGCCCACGAGCTGAGCAGCAGGGCGATGGTGTTGAAGACGCCGATGCGAAGATCCAGGTCGGCTTGGGACTGTAGGTACACTTCCCGATTCTGGGTTCGCGAGACGAGGTAGACCGAGAAGTACCCGGTGAAGAGCAGCGTCTCGAAGAGAACGAACATCCACATGTCGGGCTGACCCGGCACGAATTTCGTGGGCTTCTCGTCGACCTGCTGCTGCGCGGAATCCGCACCGGCGACATTCGTCATCGAACCGCCTCCAGTGAATCCGACGCCGCGGGTTGGCCTTTGCCCTGAAGATCCGGCAGGGGGCCGGTGCCGAAATCCTCGCGTTGAATCATTTTCCGCAACAACACGATGAATACGCCCGTGTAGAGAACGAAGACCACCATGTTGATCCACCAGGCAATCGCACCATTCCAGGCGAATGCGCCGCGCTGGAAAATCCACGCCGGCGCGACAACCACTTCGGTGAGCGCATTGCACAGGCTCAGGTAGCCGAACCACTTCGGGAATACGCGGTACTTGTCGAGCAGGACTGCCACCAGCCAGACCAGGGAGCCGATCATGAATACGCCCATGGTTCCGCTGAACGACAGGAACGCGAAATCGTAGAGCCACTGGATCATTTGAGGGTCGCGATCCGGCCGGAGAGCCGCAGCAGTCATCGCGATGGACATCACCAGCATGCCGGGAATCGCGGCGAGGGAATAGATGATCAGGTACGAGTAGGCGAACACCCGACTGACCGACATCCGCCGCATCGAATACGCGAGGAGTGCGTTCATCGGCGCGCACATCCCGGCGACGAGGAACACGACGGCAAAGCCGGCGAGGATGCCCGAACCGTGCTGATCGAACCATCGCACGACGGTCGGGGTGTCCCATGCGGGGCTTGGCGGAGGCTGCACGCGAGTGACGAAGAAGAACAGCACACCGTAGAGCTGGTAGAAGATCACCATCACCCACCACGCGAACCACAGTTCGCGTTTGGGGTGGTAGCGGACGTTCCACATCAACCTGCTCACCCGTGAGCCGACAGGCGGGTCCGGCACAGTCACCGGTGCTGTCGCGTTGGTCGTCGGCCCACTCATGCGGCCACCCTCTCCAACGCTCGCTGGTGCCGAATCGTCTGAGCCAGAACCAGTCCCATGACGACGATCCAGACCGCGATCGCGACGTTCTTGAGCCAGAAGGACAACACGCCGTCCCAAGCGAGTGGTCCTGTGGATGCCAGCGCGGTGAAGGCGGCAGGTGCCAGCGCCGCGGCGATCAGCAGGTTGAAAACCGCCACCCACGATTTGAAGACCGGTTGCACCTGGCGGTCCCAGAAAATCGCCAGCGCGAACAGCAGGCACTGCGCAATCAGATACGGCACCAGGATGGTGAAGGTGAGCCAGGCCAGATCGTTCAGCAACTGGGTCAGCTCGGGAGCACGGTCCGGCCGGAAAGAGCCGAGCAACCAGAACATGTTGGCGATCAGGAAAAGCGTGGGTGGGCCGCCGGCGCAGGCGATCAAGCTGTAGGTCAGGATCGGGGTCTTGAAGGCCATCCGGCGGATCTGCATCGCCAACAGGATCACGATGGGGATCAAACCGACGCCGAACCAGTTGAACAGGATCATGCTGTAGCGGATCCGCGCGGTCTCATCGCGATAAAAACTTGCGACCTCGTCGGCGGACAAGGTCGGCGACATCGGGTGTACGAAGCCGGGAAACAGAAAGAATGCGGAGACCCAGATCAGTGCCACCACGGGCAGAGTGCACAGAAGGATCAACTCACCGTCAGATCGCTTCATCGTCGAACCTCAATCATCGATAACGTTGGTAGCCGATCGGCAACTCGGACAGTAGCCGAACGGCTACCAAGCGGTCAATGGAGGGCTACCCTCGTCGCTGTGACGTCAATCCAGCAAGGCGCGAGGTTCAACGCGATCGTGCGCACTGCTGCCCAGACCCGTGTGCTGGACGCGGCGCTCAAACTCATCGCCGAGCACGGCGTCAGCGGGACGTCATTGCAGATGATCGCCAACGAGATGGGCGTGACGAAGGCGGCGGTCTATCGCCAGTTCAAGACCAAAGAAGCGATCGTCATCGCCATCACAGAACGGGAGATGGGCAGGCTAGAGGACACGCTCGAGGCCGCCGAGGGAGAGGGGCACCCGCTGCGGGCGCGCGAAGTGCTGCTCGACCGCATGATCGAACAGGCCATCGACCGTCGCGGCGCGTTCAGCATTCCAATGTTCGACCCCGTCATCATTCGTCTTCAAGCGGAATACGAACCGTTTCAGCGGTTCATCGAACGCCTCTATGCGGCGCTGCTCGGCACCGAGGCGGGCGAAGAGGCGCGTTTACACGCGGCGATGCTGTCGAGCGCGATCAGCGTCGCCGTCATGCATCCGTTGATCGCCGACGTCGACGGTGACACTTTGCGTGCATATCTGAAGGAGATGACGCGCCGGATGATTGGCCTCACCACCTGACCACACCGGGGTTATAGCTTCTGTTGACGACGTTTGAAAACCAGGCCAGTCGCGACGGACTGGAAACCACCCCGTCGCCCCTGGCCTGGGTTTGGGCCGTGGTCAACACCGAAGTTCAATGGTCAACCACTTTCAGGATGAGAAGCCCATTGTTCGCTGACTTTCTGACGCGGCTCTATGCGCCCATTGATCAAATTGGGTTTCCGAACGCTGACGACATCAGCCGAACGGGCCTGACGCGCGGTAGACCGAACCGCTGATCATTACCTGCCCTCACCGACGCCGACGACCGTAAGCGAACAGCGAGACGCCCCTCCGGTCGGGGGAATCAGCCTAAGCCTGGCTCGGCCGCGAGCCTCCCGATCATCCTTTCGATGTCTATGAGCCGGTAGGCGGGTCGGTGGTCACGGTGCTGGCCACCGATCGACCTGGTCGGTCTCTCGCCAGGGCGCGGCGGCCAGCTCGCGGGGCCTGGGCGCTGGGGAGGGCGTCGTCGCTGAGATAGACGTACGGCGGCTCATGCACGCTGCCGTCGTCAATGCTCCCATCGGTTGTGCCCGACTCTGAACGATTCTCAACGATGCCTGTCGGTGGTGTGGACGATCAGCACGTCGGTCTTGGCCCTGCGCAGGACGTTGCCGGGCACCGAGCCAAGCCACTTGTCGGCGCGCGTGCCCAGTCCCACGTTGCCAACCACCAACAGATCGGCCTTAACCTCCTCGGCGAGGCGGGACAGCGCATGTGCCGGACCACCCAGATGACCCACCAGAATCGGTCGCGCCTCGATATTCTTCGCCCCAGCCGCCCTGGCCCGTTCGCGGGCCTCCCGCAGGATCGCATATATGGGGGCCTTCCCGTGCATTTTGTAGTCCCCCTCGTCCCGGAGGACGACCTCGGCGCGGCCATCAATCACACGATCCGGCCGGGCTGGTCTTCCCCAGCCTCCCTTGTCCACATTGGGCAAGTGCGCCATCGCGATGATCAACTTCGCATTAGTTTCCGCGGCGAACGCGGCTGCGTGGTCCACCGCGCGCAGCGACGTGTCCGAGCCGTCGGTGCCGACCACCAAGGTCTGATAGGCGCTCATTTTCCGAGTGTAAAAGCCCGACGGCGGCTCAACCTCCCCAACGAAGACAATCCGAGCCCGCGAGGTCTCCACAGTCTTGTGCCCCGGTCACGCCATGTTCTCAGTAGGCGTTGCCTAAAAGGAGAAGTGCTCTCAGTCAAAGATACTTGTGCCCACAATGCTTACCAATGAGCAGATCTGAAGCCACTACGCATAGCGCACATTCATTCCTACTGGCGATTTGTCTTAACTGAACGACACTCCCAAAATATTTCCTAACCAGCGGGACTGTTGGTCAGTAAAGAGCCGCGACTGCGAATTCCTTCAGAGACAGCAGGGCAGAGGCGCGTTCGCGTGAGTACACCCGATTCTCATACAACCCACTGCTGGACAAACCGATGGTCTCCGGCATCCTGGACGATTTAGTGGTTCCGGTTGTGGGGCAGGGCCATCGGAAGATCGGCCGTACCGGGTTCCTATCACGCTGGCGCGGACCTGGTGGGGCAATAGTTTCACAGACGATGTCGGTGATTTGTTCGAGCAGAACGTCGGGGCTGTTGGTCACCAGCTGTACTCACAGATTCTCTACGACGAGCTAAAACGATCAGTCGACCGGATCATCGTCTCCGACAACGGTCCTGGTGGAAGTGAAGTTAGCTGATGAACTGTTCGGCGTACCCGGGGCAGTAGGATTGGACCGCGTCGGCCATGAAAATCGCGGCTTGGCGTGGAGAAAATGCGGAGTGGTTTAGTGTTAGCTCGTGAACCTCCGCTGGCGACATGCCGGAGGCAAATGCCTCGCAGACCGTCCGGGCCCTCTGGATACTCTGGGCCGGATCTGAAAAATTCACCGCATCGTCGAAGAGCTTGTGGAGGAATGCGTCGTCGGTCGCGTCGGCGGCGGCGCTCCCAGGGGTCGTCAGACTAAGGGCAGCTACTGCTATCCCTGTGCCGACCAGCTTGGCGATGTCGTGGCGGGCGAACATCATCATGACTCCTAAGTCGAACCGCAACGCGACAACCCTAGCCCCACGCTGAGTGTAATTGTGTTCCCGCTGCCAGAACTGCGAATCGTAGTTGATGGCACGCCGGTCCTCCCTGCCCGCCAATGTGACAGCCGTCGGCCCACCGCCACTGCGGATGACGGGCCGACGAGCGGGGCAGCCCGAGCGGCGCTGGCGGAGCGGGCGCTAGCTGCTGAACACCGTAAGGTTGCCTCCGCCCACGCATCGCCGAAGGACTAAGGGCCGCATACTTCGTCGTCAATATAATCTGCCGTTGCCGTGTCTTCGCGGTGCCGCGACTTACGTCCATCCAGCCAAACGATGCGTCGTCCGATTGAAGTGATTGTGCGCGCACTCGAGCTAGGGGGTGCCGATTGCGTTGATGCAGCCGATTACATCCTGCACGCCTATGGAGGGGTGTCCCTGCGCGACGAAGTCGGTCAGCTTCTGGATGGCATCCGCGTTCTTGCCTTCCGCCAGCAGCGCGGAGATGTCATCAAGCTTTGCGAGGCTGCCGCTTTGGTCCTTTGTCTGGGCGGACTGGCGCTGGGCTTCGACCGTGCCGTTCCGCAGATGGGCTATCAGCATCCGGCACTCTACGACGGTCGTCGCCGAAGCGGTGCCAGCCAGGACCCCGTTCAGGAATAGCAACCCTACAAAGATCACGACCAACCGTGTCAGGTTCATGGGAACCCCCCTCTGCGTAGTGGTGCAAAACGCCTCGCCAGGCGGGCAAACGGCATGGCCCCACTGGCGCGTTAATACCCAGCGCCATGTTATGACAAACCCGGTTGCAGCGATGGTTTGCTTTTCGATCCGTGGATGGCGTTGCAAACCTCCGCCAAGTCGACGTGCTTGCGGCCGCGAGGACCCGAGCGGAGTTTACTAGTTCGTCGCGGTGCCGGTATCGGCCAGGATGGTGCGCGCCACGAGGACTGGGTCGTCCATCATCCGGTCATGCCCAACTCAGGGCGAATCTTGAACACCGCGCGTCGCTCACGAGCATTGTTCAGGCTGGCCCGGGTCTTCGGTGCTCCGGGTACCGGGTGGCGAAAATCCTGCACTTGTAACAATCAGATCGCCGATTCCAGACCGAGTGTGGAAACAACGTTTTATTATCACGGAAATGAGGTTTCCGGCTGATCCCATGCGTACCAGGCTGTTGTTGGGCGTGATGTCGGCAACGACGTTGGCGGCAGCTTGTCTCACATTCGGCACCGTAAGCGCGACTGCGGACGACCCGCCGCCTCCGCCGCTGCATCAAATCCACTACACGGTGTGGGCCGAGCAGCCATTCACCGCGAAGATCTACTACCGCGACACTGACCCGCCGAATTGGGCGGAGTACAGCCACAACCCCTATCTGTTCAGTCCCAACGTCGAAGCCGCAGTAGGTCCGAACCAGCAATGGAACCTCGACGTCGGCTTGGCCGATCCCGATCAGTGGGCGATGGTTGTCGCGGGCACCGGCGGCGAGTCACCGAAGAAACCCAACATCCACTGTGCGCTCGCCGTCGACGGCGTGGTCGTGAAGACCAATCAGGGGCCGAAAGGTGCGCTCTGTTCGATTCGAGCCTGGTGATCGCTGCCCGGAGTCGCGTCGCCTACGGTCACAGGATCCCCTTCCAATCGACGCAGCCATTGCTCGCAATACTTGAACGTCTCGGCATGACCGGTGGACATGCCGAGAGCCCGCTCCATCACCAGGGCCTGCGACACGCTCGTCGCGAACACCGTCCATACCACCGGCGGTACCTCAGCGACGTCCACGTTGTAGCGCCGTAGCGCAGCGGCGATCGCCTTGTTCTGCTCCTTTCGGAACCGTTCGGCGTAATAGACGATTTCGGCCCGAAGCGCCTTGCGATGATTCGCCAGCCCCATGAACTCCATCGTCAGCCGGGTGGCCTCAGGCTGCGTGCTGAACCTCCACAGCGCCCACAGCGGCTGAGACGACGCGAGTGCCGTGGCAAGCACCCCGAGGCCCTCCTCGGCTCTGCGGCGGAACACCTCGAGGAAGAGATCTTCCATCGTCCTGAAGTAGTAATGCACAAGTTGCGGCTTGAGTCCCGCGGCGTCCGCGACACGGCGTGACGTGACAGCGGCGTAACCCTCCTGCAGGAGCAGCTCCTCCGCAGCATCCAGCAGCACGCCGCGATTCTTCGCATCCGGTGCACCAATTCTTCGGGCCGACGCCATGTCACCTCCCCCGGATCTTTCGGATCTTTCACCCCGGACGGTCGCCACTGGAGACATTAGGCGCCATCGCGGGTGTCATCTTGACCACGACTCTACCGCCATGCTAGGCAGGTGCTCAGCAATTGTGTGCCGTGCACGTTCAGCGCGGTGCGACATCAGCCAGTGGAGCTATCACGGGTTCCGGGAGGAAGCGCTCTTCATGACCACCGATTACGACTCCGTCGATTACTTCACCGACCCGTCTCTGGTTCCGGACCCGCATCCCTATTTCGACCATCTGCGGACCAAGGACGCATCCTGCTGCCCGATCAACAACGGGGTGCTCGCCGTCACCGGCTGGGAGGCCGCCAACGCCGTCTACAAGGACACCGAGAACTATTCGTCCTGCGTTGCGGTCGCGGGCCCGTTCACCCCGATGCCGTTCGTGCCCGAGGGCGACGACATCTGCGCGCAGTTGGAGGAGCATCGCGCCGAGATTCCCATGTACGAGCACATGGTGACGATGGACCCCCCGTACCACACGGACGCGCGGTCGCTGCTGAGCCGGTTGTTGACGCCCAAGCGGCTGAAGGAGAACGAGGACTTCATGTGGCGTCTGGCCGACCGCCACATCGACGAGTTCATCACCGACGGCAAGTGTGAGTTCCTGGCCGCCTACGCCAGGCCGTTCTCACTGCTGGTGGTGGCCGATCTGCTCGGCGTCCCCGAAGAGGACCACGAGGAGTTTCGCGAAGCATTCGGCGCCCAGCGCCCCGGCAGCAACATCGGAGGTCTCGACCACGAGCCGATCGCGGCCAACCCCTTGGAGTGGGCCGACGAGAAGTTCAGTCACTACATCGAGGATCGCAGGCAGAACCCGCGCGACGACGTGCTGACCGGGCTGGCCACTGCGCTCTACCCAGACGGCTCGACACCCGAAGTCGTCGACGTCGTGCGCACCGCCACGTTCCTGTTCGGCGCCGGCCAGGAGACCACCGCCAAGCTGCTCAGTGCGGCGCTGCGGGTGCTCGGTGACCGACCCGAGATCCAGCAGCAGCTGCGCGACGACCGCAGCCTCATTCCGGTGTTCATCGAGGAGTGCTTGCGGATGGACAGCCCGGTGAAAAGCGTGTTCCGGATGGCGCGCAAGTCAACGACTTTGGGCGAAACCGCCGTCCCGGCGGGTACCACGGTGATGGTCAGCCCCGGCGCCGCGAACCGCGATCCGAACCGGTTCGAGCGCCCGCACGAGTTCCAGCTTGACCGGAAAAACGTCCGCGAGCACATCGCATTCAGCCGCGGTATCCACTCTTGCCCCGGCGCGCCGCTCGCCCGCGTGGAGGGCCGGGTCAGCATTGAGCGGATTCTCGACCGGCTGAGCGACATCACGATCGACGACGAGAAGCACGGTCCCGCCGACTCCCGCGCATACAACTACGAACCAACGTTCATCCTGCGCGGCCTCACCGAAATCAACATCAAGTTCACACCCGCCGGGTAGCCGTGCCGCGCAGGTCCACAGGCGTCAGTCTGTGGCTTGCGAACTGGCTCGAAGCTGCGAAGACAACGCTAGGCTGGACTGGCCGGCGGGCTCGGCGTGGTCGTCGAAGGAGGCAGAGGTGCGCAAATTCATCGCGGCGCCGGTCGTCGCTTGTGGATTACTCTCAGCGTCAATACCTTTCGCCGGTGAGGCATCGGCGTTTTGTGACTCGGCAGACTGCGTCCCCAACGTTGCCCGCAATGTCGCGCAGGGTGCACCCTGCGCACCTGGCCCCTCTTACGTCTTCGGCCTGGATGCCGACCGGAACACCCTCATCTGCGCCGCGCAGGGCATGTGGGTTCGGGTCGGCCCGTTGATCGGCACGCGCGAGTTGGCGCTGCCGTGCGAAAGGCCGGGCGATAGCGCGCAGCAACCCTCGACCACTAATGACTTGCAGGCGCGTACCCCCGGCGTCCCGCTGAAGTGTGCGGAGATCAACGGGGCCGTACGGTGGGTACATTTCTAACCGCCCGGGTGAATCGCTCCACTTGCGTGGGCTTCACGCGTCCGACCCCGCAGTTCCCCGCCCGTAGCCGTGCGATCTAGGTGTCCCCGCGCGTCCAGAGGCTGGCGCCGTTATTGGCCACGCACGTCAAGAACAGCCCGTCGGGTGCCTGGGCCACTTCGCCGTCCTGGGCGGGGCAGGGTGCGCCTTCGTTCCTGATTCCATGCATCTCGGGCGAGCGGAACCACCGCGGTTCGTATCTCCTGGGGGAGCCGCAGAACACCAGCCGTCCCCACGAAGTCACACCGAACGCGTAGTAGGTGAAGTTGTCGCAGTACGAGCCCAGCACGATATTGGGCTTGATGCCCGGCGTGCACGATGGGTAGTCGCACTCGGGCGGCTCCGCGGCCGCCTGCGGTGCGCCCGGCAACAAACCGGTGGTGAGCAAGGCAGCGAGGGCCGCGACGACTGATCGCACAGCAACATTTTCACATAGGCGGGAACGAAGCTCTCGCTATTGGAGAAGATAGCTCCAGACCGCGTTAGGCTACTGGTTTATGCGCGCAATGGGTGCGGCTGCGGGCGCGGCCGCGACGGCGATCGCCGTGATCGGAAGTCTAGCCACTGCTGCGTCCGCGCACGCCACGGACTACGGAGTGGCACTCAACGGCTCCTACCGGGCCTTCTCGAACGGCGAATGGGCGCAAACCAGCGCGGGCCCCAACGGCGCGGGCGGAGCCATGGTCTACATAGACCAGCCGTCGAAGATGGAGACCTGGACCGTGACATCGGACTGTGTTAGTCCGATCGAATGCATCGGCGAGGTCAGAAGCGATGCAGGCTGGACCGGTGCGCTGACCTTCAACGGCGATTCCTGGAGGCTCGACCGCGACATCCCGAACTGGCTGCCGTGCCCCGACGGCACCGCAGCCCCCGGTCACCAGAACTTCGCGTTATGGGGGTTCAATCCGAGCACGAGTGAGAAGAACAAGGACCGAAATCTGATCGTGGGCTGGGAAAGGACACAGGCCCCGACTGGCGCATGCGGTTACAACAAGCCGGTTGTTACCCAGTTGCCGGTACGACTAGAGCAGATCTCCTAGCCGCCTCTGGCACGTTCAGATCGGAAGCAGATCCTTCCACGACTTGGCTTTCGATTCGGCAGCCGGAGTCGACACCTGCTGAACCTGCCCATCGGGGCTCATATAACGCCCCGTGCGCGGGTCGTAGCTCGTGATCGCAACCGATGGACCATCAGAACCGTTGCCGTTGAACGCACTTGGAGCCGCGGGTAACGCGCCGTCTGGCGGTGGCACCTCGACGGGCCCAGGCGGCGGACCCTGCGGCGCAGGCGGGACCTCTCCAGCTGCCGGCGCGAGCGGAGCCTCGACAGGCGGTATCGGCACCCCATTGAGCGAATTGCCCGGCGGTGCAGGCGCTGAAGGTGTGGGCGGTATCGGCGCTGTCAACGGATTCGGCGGCCCAGGCGAGGTTCCAACCGGCGGAGCCCCAGGGGGCAGGGGATTGCCTGCGGCCGGTGCGCCACCCGGAGGCAGGGGCGTACCCTCTATCGGCGCGTAGATTCGATCGTTGAAGTCAACGCGATCATCGATCGGAACCCCTTGCGCAACCAGATTCGGGTCGAACTGGTTAGGCCCAAGCGTGTGTTGGCGAATTGCAGTCGGCACATAACCCTTTGGGTCGTCGCAGAGTTCGACCGTGGGAGCGCGCTTTCCAGGGTGCCCCATGCACGGATAGTTGCGTGCGCCGCGCACCGAGATCGGCGAATCTTGCGGCAGTTTGCAGTAAAGCCCGTCCGGTGTGTCCATCGTGGTGGTGTCGGCGGGATTCCGCCACTGCGACGCCGGCAGGAAGCCGACCGTACATGCAGGGGGATCTTCGATATTGAACGCGAAGTCGCTCAGGGGCAGCGCCGTCGGATTGTTCTTCGGCAGCCCGAATGACGATTGAGCCGCGATGACCCCGGGCAGAAGCACCAGGAGTTGTTCGAGCGACGGGTTGTACGTGATGAGGATCTGACCCAAGGTGGTCAGGTTGGCCAACAAGATCGGCAGCGTCGGCTTCACTTGAGTGAGCAGTGCCGAGGTCTCCTGCGCGAAGCCGGGTCCGCGCTGCAGGATCGTCCGCAGTTGCGGGTCGTCCTGCGCGACTTGCTCGGTGACCCCGGCCAAGCTGCGCGCCCACGTCCGGATCGCATCCGTCGTCTCGGCCTGCGACTCCAAAAGTGGCCCGCTGTCATCGATCAGGGCTCGGCTCTGGTCAGATACATCGTTGAGGTAATCGGTGATGTTGGCCGACGAGTCGAGCAGGGAACCGAAGTCGTCGCCGGCGCCGTTCAAGCCCTTGAACGACTCATCAAGCAAATCACTCAGCCTGTTTCCGGGAATGCTGTCCACAAGCTTGCTCACTTGATCCAGCATCGGGCCGACCTGCTGCGGAATTGTGGTGTTGTCCTTGGTGATCACCGAGCCATCACGTAAGTACGGGCCGGAATCGGTACGGGGGCGTAGGTCGACGTACTGCTCGCCGACAGCCGAGACGCTGCGAACGTCGGCCTGCAGATCCGCGGGGATCTTCGGCGACTTGTCCAGCGTCAGCTTCGCTTCTGCGCCGTCCTTGGTGAGCTTGACCTCCCTAACCTCACCTATCTGAACGCCCCGGTAAGTCACATTGGAGAAGCGGTACAGGCCGCCGGCGGCCGGTAGTTCCAGTGTCACCTTGATGTGGCCGATGCCGAGCAAGGCCGGCAGCTGCATGTAGGTGAAGATCATCACCGTCACACCGACGATCGACGCGATGGTGAAGATGATCAACTGGTTTCGAACAAAGCGGGTCAGAACCATCAGCCGCCGCCTTCCGATGTCGGCGGGACCGCCGGCGGTGCCGGCAAAGCGCCTGGGTTGGACGGCGCCGACGGAGTCGGCTCCTCGGGCCCATACGGCCCCGCGAAGACTTGCGAGGAAGTGGTCACGGGGGCCGTGGTCGCCGGTGGCACCACCGGGACCACCGGCTCCGTCACTGGCGGCATCTGCGCGCTAGCCGCGGCCTCGGGCGGATTTAACGCCCCATCTGTGGCCTCCGGCGATGGCGGCGCAACACCCACACCGAGCGGGTTGTAAGAGTAGTTCAAATAGAACGGATCTCCTGGCGCCGGAATGAATTTGGCGTCCTGGTCGCCCCACCGGGTGCCGAGGAACAGCGTCCGCTTCAGTCGCGGATAGGTGATGTCGAAAACGGCGAACAGGTTGATGTAGTCCCCCTTTGCGACCCGATCGGCGAAGGTCGGGCCGTACGGGAACGCGGTGGCAAACCGAACTCCAGTCATAAGATCGGGACCGACGTCGGCGAGCGCCTTGATCGTCGGCTCGAGGTTCTTGAGGTTGGTCACTAGATCGTCACCGGCATCATTGACCAGGCGGGTGGCGGTGTCGCTCAACTGCCCCAGCTTCGACAGTGCGGTCGTCAGCCGGGGCCGCTCCCTGACCAGTACATCCAAGGCTGGCGGAATGTCGGTGAGCGCACGGTCGATCACGTCGCGTTGCGCTGCGAATGTCCCGGCGACCCGCCTCAGTTGCTGGATGGTGGCGATGATGTTGTCCCGCTGCTGGTCGAGTACGCCGACGACGTTGTCGAGGCGGGTGAGCAGCTCGCGGATCTGCGGTTCACGTCCGGACAACGCGATGTTGGTGTTGTGGATGATGTCACCGAGCTGTCCCAGACCGCCTCCGTTGGCGATCACCGACAGCGACGACAGTGTCTGCTCGGTGGTCGGATAGGTCGAGGACCGGTTCAAGCCGATGGTGGCACCCGGCTGCAATCTGCCGCTTGGCGCTTGACCGAGCGGCGGGTTGAGCGCCAAGTGCATCGAGCCCAGCAGGCTGGTCTGCCCGACGGTGGCCACCGCGTTGGCGGGCACCACCACGTCCGGCTTGACCGAGATCTCGACGTCGGCATGCCATTGGTCGACCTTCATCGTGCCCACGCTGCCGACGACGACGTCGTTGATCATCACCGGCGAATTCGACTCCATCGTAGAGACGTTCGGGACTTCGACGTGGTACTTGACCGCGTCGGGTCCCCGTCCGACAGCTCCGGGTAGCGGCAGGGAATTCAGGCCTTGGAAGGCGCATCCGGACGCCGTCAACGCAAGGCACGATCCCACGATGACCACGTTCTTCACCCGACTCCCGCAAGACCTGCTCCTTGCGTGCGCGGCGCGAATCATGATGGCGGCGTCCCTTCGGCTGGCAGCAGGGGTGTATTGGGCGACACCGGCGGAGCGGCGGGCGCCGGCGTCGCCGGAAGCAGCATGCTGTCCACGTTGGACGGAGGTCCGGGGAGCACCGTGGGGGGCCCCGGAATCGGTGCTCCGGGGAACAACGCCGGCGACGGAGTGGCGGGTACCTCTCCGCCGGGCGAGTACAACCCCGGCGGGCCCGGTGGCGCTCCCCAGCCCGGTGGCGGCGGGATATCGCCGGCGCCGAGGTAGGCCGATACCGAAGGGAAGGGCTCGGGCGCGTCGCCTGGGCCAGCGCCTCCAGGCGCCAGCTTCGGATCGGTGTAGATGATGTTTTCCGGTTTGGGCGCAGGCCTCAGGTACAAGTTGGTGGGCAACGGCAGGTTGTTGAAATTGAGCAGTCGCAGCGCCGGACCAAGATATTGCGAGCAGAGTTTCGCCGTTTCGGGAGCGGTGGTGTTCTCGATTGCGCCGATCAAACCGCAGAAGAAATAGACCGGATTCGCGAAGTTCGACAGCGAGAATGCTCCGCTCACTCCGCCGGAGGGTGGGTAGTAGATGTTCTGGTAGTTGGCGACCGCGTTCGGCGTGATGTGCAGGATGTTTTCCACAGCCGAGCGGTTGTCGACCAGGATCTGGGTGACCTCGGCAAGGCTGCTGACCTGCTCGGATACTTGGTTGCGACTGCCGGCGACGAAGCGCTGCACCTCGCCGAGCGCGACCGACAGGTCCGACAGCGCCGCGTCCAGATCGGACCTGCTGTCGTTCACGACGCTCGTCAAACTGGCCAGCCGATTCTCGAACATGACGATCTGTTCTTTGCTGTCGCGCAGCGCGGTCACAAAGGTCTGCAGATTCTTGATGATGTCGACGACGTTGCCGCTGCCTTCGGCGAAGATTCTTGCGGCGCCGGACAATTGGGCCAGTGTTTGTCGTAGCTTGTCGCCGTTGCCGTCCAGCGCGTTTGCCGCGCTGTCGATCAACCTCGAAACGGAGGTCCCCGACACCCCGGTCTTCGGGCCCAGTTCCGTCGCCAGGCGCATCAGTTGGTCTTTTACCTCGTCCCACTCGACAGGTACCGCGGTTCGGTCCATGGGTATGACCGCGCCGTCACGCATGGTGGGCCCGCCGCCCTTGCGGTAGGCCGGCGTGAGTTGCACGTAACGCGCCGCCACCAGGTTCTGGGCGACGATCACCGCCTTGGCGTCGGCAGGAACGGGCACCCCGTGATCGACCTTCAAGGTCATCTTCGTTCGCGTGCCATCGGGTTCGATGGAGTCGATCTTGCCGACCTTGACACCCGAAACGCGCACCTCGTCGCCGGGGTAGATCGCCGTGGCGGTCGGGAAGTACGCGGTGATGGTATTGGGCCCGAAGAAGACCTGGCGCACTAGCACCACGACTCCGGCGACGAGTGCGATGGCCAGAATTACCGCAGTGACCACCGCGAGGCGCTTACGGGTTGCCATCATTGGGCAGGTCTCCTGGTTGCGGGATGCCGTTGACCGGCAACGGCAGTTCGGCGCGTGGCCCGGCATTGTCCGGCGGCTGGCCCGCGCCGACACCCCGACGGAACCCGAAGACGTAATCCAGGAACGGCTGCAGGATCTGAGCCGGGGAAATGTTGGGTATCAACGCGTTGTAGTAGGCGCCGTTCGACACGATTTCGCCCTGTGTGAGCTCGTATTTAGACAGGCCGGGGATCGCCTTGGAAATATTGTCCCGGTTCTTTATGAGCATTGCGTTGACGCGGTTCAGCCTTTCCAGCGTCGGTGCCAGTTCTTGCTCGTTGTCGGCGACCACGCCGGTCAGCTCCCGCGACACCGCCGAGGTGTTGGCGAGCAGGCTGACGATGGCCTCGCGACGCTCGTTGAGCACCGCGAGTAGATCGTTGGCATTGAGGATCAGCGTATTGACCTGCTGGCTGCGTTCGGACAGGATGCCGGTCACGTCGCCGGCGGTCTTCAGAAGCTCGGCCAGACTCTCGTTGCGCTCGTTGAGCGATCTCGACAGTCGGGACAGGCCGTCGAATGTCGGGCCCAATTCTGGCGCGACCTGGTCGAGCGTCGTCGCCAGCGTGTCCAGCGACTGGTTCAGCGTGTCGGTGTTGGTTGCAGCGGTATTCGCGGTGAGTTCACTGACAGCGTCGGTCAACGAGTACGGCGACGAGGTGCGCGTCACCGGAATGGTCTTGTGGTGGTCCAGCGTGCCGCTTCCCGAGGATTCCAGGGCCAACACACGCTCGCCGAGCAGTGTTCCGGTCCGGATGTGCGCAGTGGTTTCCGACCCGAGGGCGGCCTTACCCGCGATGGTGAATGTGACCAGCGCGTCGCCGTTGTCGAGCTCGATCGACGACACTTGGCCGACCTTGGTACCCGACACGGTCACGTCGTTGCCTTCGACGAGACCGCCCGCCTCGGTGAACAGGGCCTGGTATTTGATGCCGGTGGCGTATTGCAGCAACCGGTCCGGCTGAAGGCCCGCGATGATAATGAGGATCATCAAGACGACGCCAATGATGCCCGCCTGGATGAGTTGGGAGCCGCGGTATCTATCCATTAGTGCCATTAGTTTTCCGCGCACCTCCCTGTCTCTTGCTTGATCCAGGGGAAGACGACGGTGCGGCCCTCGAGATCGCTGGCACGGAAGGTGATCCCGCAGATGTAGTACGGGAAGAACCCCCCGTAGGAACCGACCCGTGCGAGTTTGCGGTAGAGCTCGGGCAGCTGCTGCAGGGTGGCGTCGAGGTAATCCTTGTGCGCGCCGTCCACCAGAGGAGCCAGCCTGTTCAACTGGTCGACTGTGCCGGCCAGCGGCGGCCGTGCCCGGCCGAGCAAGTCGGCCAGCGAGGCGGTGCCGTTGTCGAGAGACGTGATCGCCTCACCGATGGGATCGCGGTCCGTCGACAAGCCACTGACCAGTCGCTCGAGTCGGTCGATCGCACCAGAGAATTGGTCGCCGTCCTTGGACAACGTATCCAGCAGTGTTCGCAAGTCGTCGATCATCTGCTCGATGACCTGGCTGTTGTCCGCCAACGAGTTCGAGAACGACGATGTCTTCGAGAACAGTGATTCGAGGGTTCCCCCTTGGCCCTGCAGGATTTGAATCAGCGACGAGGTGAGCGCGTTCACGTCTTGCGGATTGAGGCCCCGGATAACGGGTTTCAGGCCGCCGAGCAGCAGGTCGAGGTCCAGAGCGGGTGCCGTGCGGTCCACAGGTATTTGGGAGCCGACCGGTAGTATCTTCGTCGATCCAGGGCTGTCGGCGAGTTCGAGAAAGCGATCGCCGGTCAGATTGAGATAGCGGATCTGCGCCTTGGTTCCAGTGGTCAGCACGATGTCGCGGCCCGCGTCGAACTTGACGAGCACCTTGCGGTCCGACTGCAGCGACACACCCTTGACGGTGCCGACCCGAATTCCGGCGACCCGCACGGTATCCCCCGTCTTGAGTCGTGACGCGTCGGTGAAGACCGCCGCATAGTCATTCGTCTTACCGGTCGTGGTCTGACTGAAGATGAAGAACAGGAAGGCGGTCAAGATCACCATCACGAGCGCGAAGGCCGTGAACTTGATGAGCGTGCCCGTCGGGCGCGTCATCCCGGCTGTCCAATCTGTGCGGAGTTGCGCGGCGGACCGGAAATTGGCCCGAACAACCAATTCTTGAGGCCGGCGGAGTTCAGCAGGATGCCCTGATTCCCGTATTGATACGGGTTCGCGCCGACATCGGCGACGATGGCCGGCACTCGGAACTCGGGGGGAACGTTGGGCAGACCCAGTTCCTTGCAGTACGGCCGGCCCTTGCCGGCTACCTTCGGCAGGTCCTGCGGGTAGCGATAGCGTTCGACACCGAGCGTCAGGCCGGCAGACACCACCACGGCGCTGTTGTTACC
>JBKPSU010000211.1:0-27298 GCA_046735135.1 Actinomycetota bacterium | reverse complement strand
CCCTGCGGTGTCGGTAGCGGCGTCGGCGTCGCGCCCGTTGACGACGACGCCTGCGCCGTGTTCGGCGAAGAGTTCGGCTACCGCGCGGCCGATTCCCCGGGATCCGCCGACGATGACAGCGGCACGTCCGGCCAGCGCACGGCTAATCGCCGTCGCCCTCCTTGACGGGCTTCATCATGTCCATGTTCCAGAAGCCACGCAGATTGGTCAGCAGGCCGTGGTCGTTGACCTTGTAGGTGAAGATACCCCGCACGCCGGTCGATGAGCCGTTGTCGAATGTGAACCGCAGCCGCAGAATATGGGCGATCTCGTTGGGAGAGCTGGACGGAAACGTCTCCTCGCAGGTGATTTTGATGGTGGCGAGGTCGACGCTCTTCTCCCACCACTGCGAGACGCCGTCCTTCCCGGTGACCCCGGTGCCGTCGGGGTTCGTGTAGGACGGTCCGATGGGATCCTCGATGACGACATCGTCGGTCATCAGTGCGAGCCAGCCCTCCTTGTCCTTCGCCTGCACGCACTGCCACGAGTTCTGCGAAGCGACAAGCGCAGGCGACTGCTCCAGGGTCGCGGTGTCGTTGTCGGGCATGATGTCTCGTTCTACCGATCGTCGTCGGTGTACCGGATGACGCCGCGGATGTTGCGGCCTTCCAGCATGTCCCGATAGCCCTCGTTGATCTGCTCCAGCTTGTACTGCCGGGTGATCATGTCGTCGAGGTTGAGCTTGCCCATCTTGTACATCGACAGCAGCTGCGGGATGTCATGGTGCGGGTTGCCGCCACCGAAGATGGTGCCCTGCAGGTTCTTCTGCATCAGTGTCAGCATCGCGAGGTTCAGTGTGACCTGCGTGTCGAGCATGCTGCCGATCGCGGTCACCACGCACGTGCCGCCCTTGGACGTGAGGTTGACGTAGTTGTCGATGTCGGAGCCGTGGAGTTCGCCGACCGTGACGATGACCTTCTTGGCCATCAGTCCCGCGGTCACCTCGGCCATCCCTGCGAATGCGGACTCCAGATCCGGGTAGGCATGTGTGGCACCGAATTTCAGGGCGGCGTCGCGCTTCCATTCGACCGGCTCGATGACGAAGATGTTGCGGGCACCCGCGGCGACGGCGCCCTGAAGGGCGGACATGCCCACACCGCCGACCCCGACGACGGCGACGTCGTCGCCGGGCCGGATGTCACCGCTGCGCACCGCCGAGCCATATCCCGTCGTCACGCCGCAGCCCACCAGGCAGGCCACCTCGAACGGGATGGACGGATCGATCTTCACGACGGAGCTCTTGTGCACCACCATGTACGGGCTGAAGGTGCCCAGCAGGGTCATCGGGAAGACCGGCTGCCCCTTGGCGTGGATGCGGTTGGTGCCGTCGGACACCGCGGTCCCGCTGAGCAACATGGCGCCCAGATCGCAGAGGTTGCGCATGCCGGCCTGACACGACGGACACGTGCCGCAGGACGGGATGAACGACAGCACGACGTGATCACCCGGCGCCAGGCCCTCGACGCCGGGGCCGACCTCCGTGACGATGCCTGCACCCTCATGTCCGCCGAGCACCGGGAAGCCGCCCATCGGGATGCCGCCGGTGACCAGGTGATGGTCGGAGTGGCACATTCCCGACGCTTCCATCTGGATCTTGACCTCGTCCTTGACGGGGTCGCCGATCTCGATCTCCTCGATCGACCACGGCTGGTTGAACTCCCAGATGAGAGCGCCCTTTGTCTTCATCCGTATGTGCCTTCCGCTAGAGCCAGTGAGGCCAGACTAGAACCATTAGTTAGATGGGTCACACGCACCCCCAAGCAACCGCTTGGCCGGGCGGTCACCAGATCGGAACGGGCGCCTCTCCCAGCGGGTAGTAGCCGGGCAGCTTCTCGCCTGCGATGGAGCGCTCGATGCGCTTCTGCATGCCTTCGCTCAGATCGCCGGACCCGATCAGCTGTCCGAACATGTAGGAGACGTGGCCGAAGTCGAAGAAATCGCGCTGCCACTCGATCTTCAGATCGTCGTTCAACCTGAACCAGCTGCCGCCGATGCCGTAGATCTCACCCTGTGTGCCGTCGCTCTTGTTGACGATCTGCTTCCAGAACCCGACGACCTCGCCCTGCTTGTCGTCGACGAGGACCTTCTGGTACTCGTAGACCCAGTTCTCCAGGCCTTCCATTTCCAGACCCAGTGCGACGTAGCGGATTTCGTCCTTGCCGACGCACATCACGTCTTCCTTGGGCCCGATGTTCCAGCCGTAGGTGGCGTCGTCGGTGTAGAACTCGGCCAGCGGCTTCCAGTCGCCCTTCCGCTCGCATTCGCGGTTGGCCTCAAGCCACTGTTCGACCCACTTGTCGAGATCTTCGCGGGGCAATGACGGCATTGTCGTGACCTTTCGTACTCTTTCAGTCCTCGTCCACGATGGACAGTGCTTGCGTGGGACATGCCCACACGGCTTGTTCGACCTGTGCTCGATCCTCCTCCGGCGGTTCGGCATTGAGGATCTCGACCTTGCCCCTCTTGGGGACCGAGAAGTGGTCGGGCGCCTCGAGCTCGCACATGGCATGCCCCTGGCACAGGTCAAGGTCGACTTCGACTCGATAACCCATGTGCGTAGTCCTAGGAGTTGCGCTTGCGGTAGTGGGCCTTCGCCGGGCGAGCCAGCTGAACCACCATCTTCGAGTGGTCGTTGCGGTACGAGTCGGCCGACTGCGCCATCTCGAACTCGTACTCCCGCAACAGGACCGAGAAGATCGCCTTGATCTGCATCTGGGCGAACGCCGCACCGACGCATCGGTGCCTGCCCGCGCCGAAGGGGATCCACGTCCACCGGTTGGCCATGTCGGCCTGTTCCGGCTTGTCGTAGCGATCCGGGTTGAACGCGTCGGGGTCAGGGAAGTCCTCGGGTATCCGGTTGCTGATCGCCGGTGATGCGGCAACGAAGTCGCCCTTGTGGATGGGGAAACCTTCGACCTCGAACTCGCCCTGGGCGACCCGCATCAGGATGATCAGCGGCGGATGCAGCCGAAGGGTCTCCTTGACGACGTTGTCCAGCTTCGGAATCTGGCGCAGCGCATGGAAACTCACCTCCTGGCCGTCGGCGTACAGTTCGTCGAGTTCGTCCTTGACCTCGGCGTACACCTCCGGGTGGCGGATCAGCTCGATCAGGGTCCATGCGGAAGTTCCCGAACTGGTGTGGTGGCCTGCGAACATCAGCGAGATGAACATCCCCGTCACCTCGTCGGCGGAGAATCGCGGTTTGCCGTCCTCATCGCGGATCGACACCAGCACGTCGAGCATGTCGCGATCGGCCTTGTCCTTCGGCGGGTTGGCCAACCGGTGATCCATGATCTCCTGCACCAGCGCAACCAATTTCACACGCGCCTCATCGCGCCGCCTGAAACTCTCGATGGGCAGGTATGGATCGACGTAGCACAACGGGTCGGTACCGCGTTCCAGGTCGTGGTAATACTCGGCGAATCGGTGATCGAGTTGCTCGCGGAACTTCAAACCGATCAGGCACGCCGTCGAGGTGTAGATGGTCAACTCGGCGAAGAAGTCGAGCAGTTCGATCTCGCCTTCGTCGCCCCACTCGGCGATCATCTTCTTGACTTCGCCCTCGATGGTGGCCGCATGGCCCTTCATCTGCTCGCCGCGCAGCGCGGAGTTGTGCAGCATCTCCTTGCGCCGCTCCGGGCTGGCGTCGAACACTACGCCCTTGCCGAAGATCGGCGTCATGAACGGGTAGGCCTCGGCCTGGTCCAATTCCTCGTCGGCGGAACGGAAGAAGAACTCATTGGCCTCGGCGCCCGACAGCAGGATGACGTGTTTGTCGACGAGTTGGAACCAGCCGACGTCGCCGCATTCCTCGCGGACGCGATTCATCAATCCGATCGGGTCGGTGCGGAACTCCTCGAGGTGGCCGTGCTCCTCCTCGCCACCCGACACGCGTGGAACGATCGCTGTGGTCACTTTCCTGGCATCCCCTCTTCGCCCAAGGCAAGCTTCTGACGATCCTTCTTGTCGACCAGCGGTGCTTCCGGCTGTAGCTCCATGTTCGCGATGTAGCCGCCGCGCGGCGTCTCGGCGACGAACGCGATGGCGCGTGCGAGATCCGCTGCGCGCAAGAAGTAGTCGTGGCGAGCCTGCCCCCACTTTGCCCAGTCCTCCAGCGCCGGACCGATCTTATCGGCGGGCAGGCTCCAGCCCATGCCTGTCTTGGTTGGGCCGGGATGCACGATCGATGCCCGCACGCCGGTGCCCTCGAGCTCCATCTGGTAGTTCGTCACCATCGCGATGAGCCCGGCCTTGGCGGCGCCGTAGGCGCCCATGTGCGGGCGCTGCCGCAGCGAAACGTCCGAGCCGACGAAGATCAGATCACCGCGTTGACGGTCGAGCATCCCGGGCAGCACCGCCGCGGCGAGCCTGTTGGCACCGACCAGGTGAATCTGCAGCTGCGAGTTGAACTCGTCGGGCGTGATCTCGTCGAGCTTGCCGAAGAAAGTGTCACCGGCGCCGGCAACCAGCACCTCGATGTTACCGAGGGCTTCGACACTATGCGAGACAAAGGATTTCACCGAATTGGGATCGGTGACGTCGAGATGGAATCCGACGGCTTCGCCGCCGTCGGCCTGGATCTTGCCGACGAGCTCTTTGAGCTTCTCGACGCGGCGTGCGCCAAGCGCGACCGGGAACCCGCGGGCGGCGAGCTCGATCGCAGTGGCTTCACCGATGCCCGACGATGCGCCCGCGACGATCGCGGGCCTGCGGTCGGGAAGGGGCGCGAACCGCGGCATTACACGACCTCCACGGTCATGGGTAGGTGGGCGAATCCACGGACGCTGCTGGAGTGGACGCGGACGGCGTTGGCCTCGTCGACCTCGAATCCGCGGATTCGCTTGAACAATTCGGCCAGGGCTACCCGGGCTTCCATCCTGGCGAGGTGCGCGCCGAGGCAGAAGTGGGCGCCGCTGCCGAAACTCAATAGATTGGAGCCGATCTCGCGGCCGACCACGTAGTCGTCGGGAGCGTCGAACACCCGCTCGTCACGATGAGCGGAGCCGGGCAGCAACAACAGGATGTCACCGTCGGGAATGGTGGTGTCGTAGAGGTTCAATTCCCCGGCCACCACACGCGCCAGCAGCTGACTGGACGTGTCGTAGCGCAGCGTCTCCTCGACCCAAAGCGGAATCTTATCGAGATCTTGATACAGCGGAGCCAGCTGATCGGGGTTGCGATGTCCCCAGAACGCCGCGTTGGCAAGCAGTTTGGTGGTCGTCTCGTTGCCGGCGATCACCATCAGGAACAAGAATCCGAGCACTTCGTCATCAGTCAGCCGGTCACCATCGATCTCCGCCTCGAGCAGCGCGGTGGTGAGATCGTCGGCTGCCTTCTTGCGGCGGTCGGCGATCATTTCCTGGTAGTAGACCATCAGGTTGATGGATGCCTCGATCGCGGACTGAGGTACGTCGTTGACGCCGTCCTCGCGGTGCATCACGCCATCGGCCATGGCCCGGATGCGGTCCCGGTCCGCCAACGGCACACCCATCAGTTCGGAGATGACGTCCATCGGCAGCTTGCCCGCGAATTCGGCTACATAGTCGACCGTTTCGCCGGAGCGTGCTCGCGCCAGCATCGTGTCGAGGTGGTGGACGGCCAATTGCGTGACGCGCGGCTCGAGTTCCCGGATGCGTCGCGGGGTGAAGCCCTTCGACACCAACGTGCGCAGGCGCAGGTGTGCCGGGTCGTCCATCGCCAGGAAGGACATCGTCCTCGACGCGTGTGGACCGCGGGAGATGGGATCGAGCGAGACGCCGTCACGATTGGACAATGTGGTGCTGTTCCTGAAGCCTTCCCGGACATCCTGATGCCGTGACAACGCCCAGAAGCCGAGTTCCTCGTTGTGGTAGAGCGGGGCTTCGTCGCGCAGCCGCTTGTAGTAGGGATACGGATCCTCGTGGAAGTCATAGTCATACGGGTCGAGTATCACGTCGCTGGTCGAAGCTCTCATCGGATTGCTCTTCGCGTGCGCATCACTGTTTGTCTCCGAGTATGAGACCCACCACGTAGGTGAGCCGGTCGGCGATCTCGCGATAGCTGACATAGCCACTGCCTGCATGCACCAGCGCACCGAAGTAGGTCATCTCGAGCGCAGACACGGTGCGAGAGTCGGCATCCGGGCCCATCGCCGAGCGGATACGGCGGTGGATCTCGGCGCCGATGCGGTCGCGGACCGTGGTGACGGCGGAGTCGTTGCTGCTGAGCAATGCCGTCGTGCATGCGGCCGCCACCTCCGGCTCGTCGGCGATCATCAGTGTCATCGCGCGCAGCGCCTTCTCCACCCGCGTCGCGGTGCCGTCGTTGACGTCGGTGAAGTACGGCACCTGGCGCATCAGGTCCAGATAGACCTCGGCGATCAGATGGTTTTTCGACGAGAAGTAGGTGTAGGCGGTGGCGGGCGCGACTTTCGCGCGTGCGGCGACGGCACGCACCGTCAGATCGGCATAGGACGACTCCCGCAGCATCTCCACACCTGCGGCGAGAACCTTGCGGAATGTCTCTTCCTGCCGACGGTTGCGTGGAGTTTCACCGGTTTGGTCTGTGACGGTGACCACGGCATCGCTGGACACATGTCCAAGTTATCGGACGGAGACGTGGGCAAGCAAGTGTGGATGACAAAAGCCCAGCATATAAACAGTTTAATCAACCATCCGGACGCCCCCGGCCTGCCTGACCTTGCTTCCTACACCCCGGTGCGGCTATCGTTCGAGTGAACATATTCGGACAGTTGTCCAGCAATCAAAAACGGGAGTCGGTATGGGGATGCTGGCCGATCGGCAGAGCCAATTGCTCATCGACGGGAAGCTCGTGGCAGGCAGCGCGGGCACGTTCCCGACGATCAACCCGGCCACCGAAGAGGTGCTCGGTGTCGCCGCCGACGCCGACGCCGACGACATGGGCCGCGCGATCGAGGCCGCCCGCCGCACCTTCGACGAAACGGACTGGTCCACCAACACCGAGCTGCGGGTGCGGTGCATCAGGCAACTGCAGGAGGTGCTGACCAAGCATGTCGAGGACCTGCGCGAGATCACGATCGCCGAGGTGGGCGCTCCAGTGATGCTCACGTCGGCCGCACAGCTCGAAGGCCCGATCGCCGACCTTAGTTTCTGTGCGGACACCGCCGAGGGCTACCAGTGGAGGATCGATGCGGGGATCGCATCGCCGATGGGCATCAAGACTCACCGGACGATCGCGCGCGAGGCCGTCGGCGTCGTCGGCGCCATCACCCCGTGGAACTTCCCGCACCAGATCAACCTCGCCAAGCTCGGACCGGCGCTTGCCGCGGGCAATACCGTGGTCCTCAAGCCGGCACCGGACACCCCGTGGTGCGCTGCAGCCGTCGGGCAGCTGATCGCAGAGCACACCGAGATCCCGGCGGGCGTCGTCAACATCGTCACCTCGAGCGACCACAGTGTTGGCGCGCTGTTGTCGAAAGACCCACGGGTGGACATGGTTTCGTTCACCGGCTCGACGACGACCGGCCGTGCGGTGATGGCAGACGGCGCCGCGACACTGAAAAAGGTCTTCCTCGAACTCGGCGGGAAGTCGGCGTTCCTCGTGCTCGACGACGCGGATCTGGCGGGCGCGTGCTCGATGTCGGCGTTCACGGCGTCGATGCACGCCGGGCAGGGCTGCGCGATCACCACCCGACTGGTGGTGCCGCGGGCCCGCTACGACGAGGCCGTTGAGGCCGCGGCGGCCACCATGGGCGGACTCAGGCCCGGCGACCCGACGAACCCTGGCACGGTGTGCGGGCCGCTCATCTCGGAGCGGCAGCGCGATCGGGTGCAGGGCTATCTCGACTCGGCCATCGACGAGGGTGGCAAGTTCGCTTGCGGCGGAGGACGTCCCGCCGACCGCGATACTGGATTCTTCATCGAGCCCACCGTCATTGCGGGGCTCGACAACAGCGCCAAGGTCGCGCGCGAAGAGATCTTCGGACCGGTGTTGACGGTGATCGCCCACGACGGCGACGACGACGCGGTGCGGATCGCCAACGATTCGCCATACGGGTTGTCGGGCACGGTGTTCAGCTCCGATCCCGAGCGCGCCGCCGGTGTGGCAGCGCGGATGCGCGTCGGCACCGTCAACGTCAACGGCGGCGTCTGGTACTCGGCGGACATGCCGTTCGGTGGTTACAAGCAGTCCGGCATCGGCCGGGAGATGGGGCTCGCTGGTTTCGAGGAATACCTGGAAACCAAAGCCATTGCCACAGCGGCCAATTAGGGAGAACCGGTGAGCCTTTACGGTGAGCAGTTCATGGAGAAGGTGGCCATCGTCACCGGTGCGGGCGGCGGTATCGGCCAGGCGTACGCGGAGGCGCTGGCTCGCGAGGGTGCGGCTGTCGTCGTCGCCGACATCAACACCGAGGGCGCCCAGAAGGTCGCCGACGGGATCAACGGGGAGGGCGGCAGCGCGCTCGCCGTCCGGGTCGACGTGTCCGATCCCGACTCTGCCAAGGAGATGGCCGCGACGACGCTGTCGGAGTTCGGCGGGATCGACTACCTGGTGAACAACGCGGCGATCTTCGGCGGCATGAAGCTCGACTTCCTCATTACGGTGGACTGGGACTACTACAAGAAGTTCATGAGCGTGAACCTCGACGGCGCACTGGTGTGCACGCGGGCCGTTTACCGCAAGATGGCCAAGCGCGGCGGCGGCGCGATCGTCAACCAGTCGTCGACGGCGGCGTGGCTGTACTCGAACTTCTACGGGCTGGCCAAGGTCGGCGTCAACGGCCTGACGCAACAGCTGGCCACGGAACTCGGCGGCCAGAACATCCGGGTCAACGCGATCGCGCCGGGCCCCATCGACACCGAGGCCAACCGGTCGACGACGCCCAAGGAGATGGTCGACGACATCGTCAAGCGAATCCCGCTGTCGCGCATGGGCGAACCGGAGGATCTGGTGGGCATGTGCCTGTTCCTGCTGTCGGACCAGGCGAAGTGGATCACCGGACAGATCTTCAATGTCGACGGCGGCCAGATCATCCGGTCCTGAGGAGCTAGAACCACATGAGTGACAACGACGTCAAGCTTGGCTACATCGGCCTTGGCAACATGGGCGCGCCGATGGCCAAGAAACTTGTCGACTGGCCCGGGGGCCTCATCGTTTACGACGTGCGCCTCGAGGCCATGACGCCGCTCGCCGAGGCCGGTGCAAACCTCGCCGACAGCATCGAGGACGTCGCGAAGGCCGACGTCATCAGCGTCACGGTGCTCAATGACGAACAGGTGCACGATGTCATCGCGGGGGAGAACGGGCTGGCCCGCTATGCCAAGCCGGGCACGATCATCGCGATCCACTCCACGATCAGTGACACCACCGCCGTCGAACTGTCCCGGCAGCTTCAGCCCGAGGGAATCCACATCGTCGACGCACCCGTGTCGGGCGGAGATCGGGCGGCCAAGAAGGGCGAGCTGGCGGTGATGGTGGGCGCCGACGATCTGGCCTTCGAGCGGGTGAAGGCGCCTTTCTCGCAGTTCGCGTCGCTCATCGTGCACGCAGGTCTACCCGGCGCGGGCACACGAATGAAGCTGGCGCGCAACATGTTGCACTTCACGTCGTTTGCCGCCGCGTGCGAGGCACTGAAGCTGGCAGAGGCGGCGGGCATCAACCTGCAAGACCTCGGCAACGTGGTACGCCACAGCGACAAGCAGACCGGCGGCGCGGGCATGGTGATGCTCCGCGACGATGCGAAACCGCTTCCGCCGGATCACTTCCTCTACCAGCCGTTCCTGCATGCCCGCGGGCTCGGCGAGAAGGACCTCGGGCTGGCGCTGGCACTCGGCGACGCCCTTGACGTCGACCTGCCACTGGCTGAGCTGGCGCGGGAGAACCTTGCCGCAGGCCTGGGCGTGCCGCACACCGCAGAGACCACGAAGGAGTCGTAATGTCCGACGACCTGCGCAAGAAGGGCCTCGCGAAGATGAACGAGGTCTACGGCTGGGAAATGCCCGACATGCCAGGCGAATACTTCGCGCTGACCGTCGACCATCTCTTCGGCACCATCTGGAGCCGCCCTGGGCTGACGATGCGCGACCGCCGGATGATGTTGCTCGGCGTGCTTGCCGCCCAGGGCATGGAAGAACTGATCGAGGTCCAGGCGAACGCGATCCTGCACAACGAGGAGCTGACGCGCGAGGAACTCCGTGAGGTCGCGATCTTCCTCACGCACTACGTCGGCTTCCCGCTGGGCTCGAAGGTCGACGGTGCGGTCAAACGCGTTGTCGCCAAGCGCAAGAAGGCAGAAGAGAAGGGCGCGGCGCGAGACAGCAAGGACAACGTCAACGACGCCGTCCAGATGCATGTCGGCAGGGACATCCATGACAAGTAGGTACGCGGCGCTGTCACGTGAACAGCTCGCGATCCTGGTCCCCGAGCTGCTGCTCATCGGCCAGCTCATCGACCGGTCCGGAATGGCTTGGTGCATCAGCAATTTCGGTCGCGAGGAGATGACCCAGATCGCGATCGAGGAGTGGATGGGCGCTAGCCCGATCTACACCAAGCGCATGCAGAAGGCGCTGCGCTACGAGGGCGTCGACGTCATCACGATCTTCAAGGGCCTGCAGCTCGACATCGGCGCCCCGCCGCAGTTCATGGACTTCCGGTACGACGTGCACGACAGGTGGCACGGCGAGTTCCATCTCGATCACTGCGGCGCACTGCTCGACGTCGAGCCGATGGGCGAGAAATACGTTCGCGGCATGTGCCACGACATCGAGGACCCCACGTTCGATGCCACCGCGGTGGCCACCAATCGCAGGGCGCAGATCCGCCCGATCCACCGGCCGCCCCGCACGCCCGCCGACCGGCACCCGCACTGCGCGTGGACGGTGATCATCGACGAGTCGTACCCCGAGGTCGAAGACCATCCGGCACTCGACGTAGTGCGCCGAACCCGAGCCGCGAGAACAGAACTCGACGCCATCGACCCCGACGACGAAGGGCAGTCGGACTACTCGGGCGAACTGCTGGCGGACCTCGACTTCTCGGCGTTCTCGCACTCCGCGCTGGTGAGGATGGCCGACGAGATCTGTCTGCAGATGCACCTGCTGAATCTGTCGTTCGTCATCGCCGTCGGCAAGCGCGCAGGCACCAACACCGAGCTCACGACGGAGATCTGCACCAAACAGCTCATCGGCATCGCGGGCATCGCCGCCGAGCGGATCCACCGCGCGCTCGGCCTGCCCGGCGGCATCGAGGGTGCGGTCCGCACGCTCGAACTGCATCCGATGTTCAACCCCGTCGGCTATGTGACCGCGGAGTTCGGGCCCGACGTCGTGGACGTGCGCAGGTCTCCCACACATGAGGACGGAGCATGGGTCGCATTGACGGGTCCCTGCGAGACGCGGCCGCTGAAGGCCGCCGTCGCCGCCGTCGATCCACATCTCGATGTGGACGTCACCGGTACCGAGACGGACTGGACGGCGAGGGTGATCGAGACCGACACCGCTGCAAAGGAATTGCCTGAGGTCTCGGTGGTGCGCGTCAGCGGCGGCTCGACGTTTGTGTTCGAGCCGAGGAAGTCGCTTCCGTTGACGGTCGTATAGCGCCGCCCACCCAGCGCCGCAAGTAGCCCCGTAGTTCCCCACCGGTGCGGGGCGGCCTTCCTGGATCGATCACGAACGACTGGATGATCCGCAAGAGGTGCTCGGCCAGTTCGTCGAGATCGTCGTCCGAGTAACCGAGCCCGGCCCAGTCGACGTCGAATCGGCGAACCATCGAGTTGGCGAAATCGAGCGCGACGTCCGACGTCACGCTTTCGGTGTGCGGGTTGGGTTGGCCGGGTTCGATGAGCAGGCCGAGGTGTTTGTCCTCGGGGAGCCACTCGAGCGCGGTGGCAACGCCCTCCGCGATCGCGTCGCCAGGGTCTGTGATGCCTTGCAGGTGAGCTGCCAACCGGTCGAGAAAGCCACTGGCGGCGTGTACGGCGGCCGCAACAAGCAGCGCGTCGGTGCTCGGGAAGTACCGGTACACCGTCTGGCGGGTGACGCCGAGCGTCCGGGCCACATCGGCGATGGAGAAGTCGGCGCCACGCGCGTCGATGGCCTTGCCTGCAGCGTCAAGGATCCGCGCGATGGCCTCTTCGTCGCTGGCCGGCGCGGCGCCGGACCAACCGTGGGTACGCACGTCGGAATGCTACTGCTAGCCCTGATATGACACTTGCAGGTCCTTGACACCGTTCAGCCAGCCGGATCGAAGCCGTTGCGGCTCAGTCAGTTTGGAAATGTTCGGGATCTGGTTGGCGAGTTCGTTGAAGATCAGCTTGATCTCCATCCGCGCCAGGTTCGCGCCGATGCAGTAATGCGCGCCGTTGCCGCCGAAGCCGAGATGGGGGTTGGGGTCGCGCAGGATGTTGAACTCGAATGGCCGGTCGAAGACGGCGTCGTCGTAGTTGGCCGAGCTGTAGAACATACCGACACGCTGACCCTCGCGGATGGCCACGCCACCGAGCTCGGTGTCGGCGGTCGCGGTGCGCTGAAAGCAGTGCACCGGAGTGGCCCAGCGCACGATCTCGTCGGCGGCGGTCTGGGGGCGCTCGCGTTTGAACAGCTCCCACTGCCCGGGATTGTCGAAGAATGCGTTCATCCCGTGCGTCATCGCGTTGCGCGTCGTCTCGTTGCCCGCGACCGCGAGCAGGATCACGAAGAACGCGAACTCGACGTCCTCCATCCATTCACCGTCGACGTCGGCCTGCACCAGTTTCGTCACGATGTCGTCGGCGGGACAGCGCCGCCTCTCCTCGGCCATGTTGTACGCGTAGCCCATCAGCTCGGCGTTGGCCGCGACGTAGTCGGACTCGAAATCGGGGTCTTCGGTATTCATGATCGAGTTCGTCCATCCGAACAGCTTTTCGCGGTCGTCCTCGGGTACTCCGAGCATGTCCGCGATCGCCAGCAGCGGCAAGCGCATCGCGATGTCGTCGACGAAGTTGCCGCTTTCTTTCTGCGTTGCGTCAGAGACGATCTCGTGCGCCGCAGCCGCCAGCTTCTCCTCCAGCCCGGCGACCGCTCGCGGCGTGAACAACCGTGACACCAGCTTGCGTAGCCGGGTGTGTTCGGGCGCGTCATGGTTGATCAGCAGCGCCTTCGTCAGCTCCAGCTGATCGGGCTCGGTGCCGTCGGGCATGCGCATCACGACGCCCTTGCGATTCGTCGACCACAAGTCGCCGTCGCGAGAGATGGCCTTGATGTCCTCATGGCGGCTGATCACCCAGTAGCCGCCGTCGTCGAAGATCGACTCTGGCTGCTCGTTCCACCACACGGGTGCGGTCTTGCGCAGTTCGGCGAACTCGGCGACCGGTATGCCCTGCTCGAGGATGTCCGGGTCGGTGAAGTCGTAACCGGGGCCGAATGGGCATGTGCTCTGGGTCATAGTCTGACCATACATCGCCGTGTCAAGTGTATGGCCTAACTAATTGGGCAGGACGCACCGGCGGGCGGCACTGCGATTAGGGTTGGCAACCGTGCGCGTTCTCGTGATCGGATCCGGAGCCCGTGAACATGCGCTGTTGCGGGCGCTGCGCAATGACGCGGGCGTGGAAGGCTTGGCGATCGCGCCCGGAAACGCGGGTACCGCGGCGATCGCAGACCAGCACGAGGTCGACATCACCTCGGGGGATGAGGTTGCGGCGCTTGCCAAGAAGATCGGCGCCGACCTGGTGGTCATCGGCCCCGAGGTGCCCCTGGTGCTCGGGGTGGCCGACACGGTGCGCGCCGCAGGCATCGCGTGTTTCGGTCCTTCGAAGGAGGCCGCGTGTATCGAGGGCTCGAAGGCGTTCGCCAAGGACGTGATGACCTCGGCGGGTGTTCGCACCGCGAATAGCGAGATCGTCGACAACCCGGCGCGCCTGGATGCGGCGTTGGACCGGTTCGGCCCAAGCGGCGGTGAACCGGCGTGGGTAGTCAAAGACGACGGTCTGGCCGCGGGCAAGGGCGTGGTCGTGACGAAGGACAGGGACGCGGCGCGCTCGCACGCGGCGGGCCTGCTCGATGCGGGCCACCCGGTGTTGCTCGAGTCGTTCCTCGACGGACCCGAGGTATCGCTTTTCTGCGTCGTCGACGGCGAGACGGTGGTGCCACTGCTGCCCGCCCAAGACTTCAAGCGGGTGGGTGACGGCGACACCGGGCCGAACACCGGCGGCATGGGCGCGTACTCGCCGGTGCCGTGGCTGCCCGACGACGTGACGAACGCGATCGTCAACGACATCGTGAAACCCGTTGCCGCGGAGCTTGTTCGACGGGGCAGTTCGTTCTCCGGACTGTTGTACGCCGGGCTCGCCATCACGTCGAACGGCCCGGCGGTGGTCGAATTCAACTGTCGCTTCGGCGATCCCGAGACGCAGTCGGTGCTGGCGCTGATCGAATCCCCGCTCGGTGAGCTGCTGCTCGCCGCGGCCACCGGTCGGCTGGCCGAGCATCCGGCGCTGCGCTGGCATGACGGCGCGGCGGTGACCGTCGTGCTGGCGGCCGAGAACTACCCGGGACGGCCACGCGTCGGCGACGTCATCACTGGCTCGGAATCCGACGGCGTGCTTCATGCGGGGACGACACGGCGCGACGACGGAGCCGTCGTTTCATCCGGGGGGCGCGTGCTGTCGATCGTCGGCCTGGGGTCTGACCTGGCGTCGGCCCGAGACAATGCCTATGCACTGATCAAGTCGATCAAGTTGCCGGGCAGCCACTTTCGCAGCGACATCGCGCTGGCCGCCGCCGAGGGCCAGGTCAGGGTCTAAGCCGTCAACAAGGGCGCGATCCACGAGATCTCGGTGGGCAGCTGCGAACTCCAGAAACCGCCGTCGTGCCCGCCCGGCGAGAAGCCGCCCGACGGCGGGTTCGGCAATTGGGCGATGAACTGCTTGGTGGCCGAGTAGAAGGGATCGCTGTCGCCGCAGTCGATCCGGATCGGTATCGACCCGAGAGCGGAGAGACCCCAAACGCTGTTGGCGGCGTAATCGTCGGCGCCGTCGAATGCGCCGGGAGCCGTTGCGCCCGATGAGGTCCACAGCGCGGGGCTGACCGCGCAGATCGCTGCTGTGCGGGCGGGGCCGAGTCGGGCGCCGAGCAACAGTGCGCCGTAGCCGCCCATCGACCAGCCGAGAAATGCGACCCGCGAAGTGTCCAGGCCCTGCGAGCCGAGCATCGGAATCAGTTCGTCGAGCACCATCGCGCCCGAGTCCTCACCGGACGCGCGTTTGTGCCAATAGCCCCCACCGCCGTCGACGGCGACCACCGCGAACGGCGGCACGCCTGCGGCGACCGCCTGAGCCAGACCCGCCTCCACACCACCCGCCATCACCTGAGAAGCATCGGCGCCCTTGCCGTGCAGGGCGATGACGGGCCGCAACGTGCCGGTCTGCCCCGGCGGTCGCGCGATGGCCCAATTGGTGTCGATCCCGCCTCGGGCCGCGGAAGTGAACGAGCCGTTGAGGTACGTCGGCGCCGCGGTCGGCGCGGGCTCCAATGGGGCGGGCGGGGCCAGCGGTGCGAGTGGGGCTCCCGCGCTCGTCATCGCGACTGGCGGTCCCGCAGCGGAGGGACCTGTTTCGCGCAGTGTGCCCAGAGCGAAGGCGCCCGCGGCCCCTGCGGCCGCACTGACACCGAGACGCATCATCGCTCGACGGCTCAGCTGATTGCCTCGGCTCCGCACTCGCTCCGGTCCTCGCTCGTCCCTCGCTGCGATCCTCACTCGCGCTCGCCTCGGTGCTGTGGCATGCGGGCCATCATGCCATTGGCCCCTGGCCGGCCGGCGGGCGGCGTTTCTGCAATGCATCCAAATCGGTTGCCGTCCCGACTTCCTGAGTAAAGGCTTAGCTTTGGCGGAAAGAGCCATCTCGGCGTCGGGCTGCTGGCAGCATGCTAGGCGTGACAGCAGCGGTGACTCCCAAGGGCGTACGTAGGCAGTACGCGTTGGTGAGCGCGGCCGCCGATTTGTTGTGCGAAGGCGGCTTCGATGCCGTGCGGCATCGTGCGGTAGCACGCCGCGCCGGGCTGCCGCTGGCGGCAACGACGTATTACTTCTCGTCCCTCGACGATCTGATCGTCAAGGCCGTCGAGCACATCGGCGCATTGGAAGCACAGCAGATGCGCGAGAAATTGGCTTCGTTGTCGCGTCGGCGCCGGGGAGCGGATTCGACCGTCGACGTTCTGGTGGACCTGCTTGTCGGCGACGATCCGTGCGTCGGCGACGATCCCGAGACACAAGTCAGCGAGCAGTTGATCTCCCGGTACGAGCGCTACATCGCATGCGCGCGCCAACCCGCGCTGCGCGAGGTGCAGCGGCGGATTCTGCAGCAGCGCACCGACGCCGTCGTCCAGGTCGTCGAACGTTCGGGCAGGTCGGTGCGGCCGGAGCACGTCACCGCACTAGTCTGCGCTGTCGACGGCGCGGTGGTGGCGGCGCTTGTCGACGACTGTGAGGGCCCGCGCAGTGCGGCGCGCGCGACGTTGATCGACGTCATCGACGTGCTGGCGCCGATCATGGCGCCGATCCTGCTGACCGCAGCGCCTGGCTGACCAGCCCACCGTTCGATTCCTCGTTGCGCCATTACCGGAGCACGGCGTTTGGTGTTGATCGATCATGGGGTACTCACAGCCAACTGACGGGGAGGCCCCATGAGCCAGACCGCTGAAAAGCAGCCGGAACTCCGGCGGGTAATGGGTCCCGGACTGCTTCTGCTGTTCGTCGTCGGCGACATCCTCGGCACCGGTGTGTACGCGCTGACCGGCGACGTGGCCGCCGAAGTCGGTGGGGCCGCGTGGGTTCCGTTTCTGGTGGCATTCCTGATCGCCACCGTCACCGCGCTGAGCTACCTTGAGCTGGTCACCAAGTACCCACAGGCCGCAGGTGCTGCGCTATACGCGCACAAGGCTTTCGGTATTCAGTTCGTGACGTTCCTGATCGCCTTCTTGGTGATGTGCTCGGGCATCACGTCGGCGTCGACGGCGTCGCGGTTCTTTGCGTCCAATTTCTTCGAGGCCTTCCACTTCAGTTGGGGCACGGCGGGAATCATCGTCGTCGCGCTGGTGTTCATGGCGATGCTGGCCCTGGTGAATCTGCGTGGGGTCGGCGAAAGCGTCAAGCTCAACGTCGTCCTGACGGTCATCGAGATATCCGGCCTGATGCTGGTGATCATGGTGGGGTTGTGGGCCTTCACCCGCGGTGAAGACGTCGACTTCTCCCGCGTGGTCGCCTTCGACACCGCCACCGACAAGAACACGTTCATGGCGGTCACCACCGCGACGTCGCTGGCGTTCTTCGCGATGGTCGGGTTCGAGGAGCGGCAGACCGGGCCAGCAGTACGTGTTGGCCGCGATCCTGATCGCGATCGGTATCGTGCTGTTCTTGGTGACCCAGGTGATCAACCGGCAGCTCGGGACGCGTGACGCGGGCATCACCGACCCGACGCATCTGGCCGCCGCGCCGGACTAGCCCTCACAACCGGTAGAGCCGTTCGCGGATCGTCTTCGCCTCGAACTGCGCCTGCGCGAGAAGGTCTTCGAGATGGGAAAGACGTTCGTGCAGTTCGTCGTTGGGCGGGGGCACCACGCGCCTGCGCGGGGCGGGCGTCTGATTAGATGGCAGGCTCGGCGTGACGATGTAACCGGTGTCGAAGTCGCCGTAGATCGTCACGTCGTCGGGGCGGTGATACCAGTACAGCGCGACATAGGCGCAGAGCACCGCGTCGACGGGATCCTCGTCACGGTCCAGCTGTACCGGTCGCGATGCGGCTTCCACCCGCTTGCGAAGTTCCACCCATGCCACGCTGCGGTTGGCCCGCAGTCGCGGTGTCGCGTCGTCGAGGCCCTCGATGAACGTCATCAGCTTGAGCAGTTCGCGTTGGCGATCGCCGAAAGCGCCCCTCTTGTACTTGAGCGTCTTGTCGAGCCCGAACAGCACGACTGTCGCCGGGTGTGGATACACCTCGATCGCACGTCGGTTCGCGCCGGACGCCGGGTCCATGTCGAGGTCGAGCGCGGCCGCCAGCCGGGCCGCGCGAGGATTCTTCAGTTCGGGCTTCTCCGCGAACGCCGGGCGCGCTCCCGCGTCGAACCTCGCGAAGTCGCGGTTGAACGTCGTCTCCGCGGGGCGGTGCCCGGTCTGGTTGTGCACGATCAGCGGCGCATCGATGGCGACGATGCACTCGCCGGCCGTGAACGGCGCGATCGCATCGATGATGCCGGCGTCGTCCCGGGCGGCACCGACATGCAGGAGCCGGCCGTCGGCGTCGATGGCCGCGACGCCAGTCTGGTTGTTCTCACCCCACGCCAGGTCCAATCCAACGAAGTGCATGCAGCTACCCTGCACCATCCGGGCCGTAAGCTGTGAGACTGTGACGATCCCCAACGTGCTGGCCAGCAGGTATGCCAGCGACGAGATGGTGGCGATTTGGTCGCCGGAGGCCAAGATCGTCGGTGAGCGTCGGCTCTGGCTCGCGGTGCTGCGCGCGCAGGCCGAGTTGGGTGTCAACGTGCCTGCAGGGGTCATCGACGACTACGAGCGGGTCATCGAGGACGTCGATCCGGCGTCGATCGCCGAACGCGAGCGGGTGCTTCGCCACGACGTCAAGGCACGCATCGAGGAGTTCAACGCGCTGGCAGGCCACGAGCATGTGCACAAGGGCATGACGAGCCGCGACCTGACGGAAAACGTTGAGCAGCTTCAGATCCGGCGCTCGCTGGAGTTGGTCTTCTCCCACGGGATCGCGGTGGTGGCGCGACTGGCCGAGCGTGCGCTGAGCTACCGCGACCTGGTGATGGCGGGCCGCAGCCACAACGTTGCCGCGCAGGTAACCACATTGGGCAAGCGGTTCGCGTCGGCCGCCGAAGAGCTGCTGATCGCGCTTACCCGGTTGCGCGACCTGATCGACCGGTATCCGCTGCGCGGGATCAAAGGCCCGATGGGCACCGCGCAGGACATGCTCGATCTCTTCGACGGCGACACGTCGCGGCTGGCAGAACTCGAGCGGATCGTGGCCGAGTTCCTCGGCTTCACCGAGGTGCTGACCAGCGTCGGGCAGGTCTATCCGCGGTCGCTGGATCACGATGTCGTGTCTTCGCTGGTGCAAGTCGGCGCCGGACCGTCGTCGCTGGCGCACACCATCCGGTTGATGGCAGGCCACGAATTGGTGACCGAGGGATTCGCGCCGGGCCAGGTCGGGTCGTCGGCGATGCCGCACAAGATGAACACGCGGTCGTGTGAGCGGGTCAACGGGTTACAGGTGGTACTGCGCGGCTACGCATCGATGGCGGCCGAACTCGCTGGGGCGCAATGGAATGAGGGCGACGTGTTCTGCTCGGTGGTGCGCCGGGTGGCGCTGCCTGACGCGTTCTTCGCCATCGACGGGCAGACCGAGACATTCCTGACGGTGCTCGACGAATTCGGCGCTTATCCGGCGGTGATCCAGCGCGAACTCGACCGCTATCTGCCGTTCCTGGCGACGACCCGGATCCTGATCGCGGCGATGCGCGCGGGCATGGGCCGCGAGGCGGCGCACGACGTCATCAAGGAGAACGCCATCGCGGTCGCCCTAACGATGCGGGAGAAGGGTGCCGAACCCGACCTGCTCGACCGGCTGGCCGCCGACCGGCGCTTGCCGCTGGACCGGCCCGCGCTGGATGCGGCATTGGCGGACAAGCAGGCGTTCGCCGGCGCGGCGGGCAGCCAGGTCGACGCCGTCGTCGCCGCGGTCGACGAACTGGTCAGCCGCTACCCCGAGGCGGCGAAGTACACCTCGGGCGCGATCCTGTGACACTGGCCGGTCCGCTTTCCCGGATCGACCTCACCGATCTGGACAACTTCGCTGCCGGCTTTCCTCATGACTTGTTCGAGGTACACCGCCGCGAGGCGCCTGTGTACTGGCACGAGCCCACCGACAACACGCCAGACGGTGAAGGTTTCTGGTCAGTGGCCACGCATGCCGAAACCCTTGCGGTACTGCGTGATCCGGAGACGTATTCGTCGGTGACCGGCGGTGAGCGTCCGTACGGTGGGACGCTATTGCAGGACCTGGCGATCGCGGGTCAGGTGCTCAACATGATGGACGACCCCCGGCATTCGCAGATCCGTCGGCTGGTGAGCTCCGGGTTGACGCCGCGGATGATCCGCCGCGTCGAGGACGATCTCCGCGGCCGCGCGCGTCGGCTGCTGGACGGCCTCGAGCCGGGGTCGTCATTCGACTTTCTGGTCGAGGTCGCTGCGGAACTGCCGATGCAGATGATCTGCATCCTGCTGGGAGTGCCTGAGTCCGAACGACATTGGCTGTTCGAGGCGATCGAGCCGCAGTTCGACTTCGGCGGCTCGCGCAAGGCGTCCGTCGGGCAGATGTCGGCCGAGGAGGCCGGCACCCGGATGTACACGTACGGCCAGGAGTTGATCGCGTCGAAGCGGGCCGAGCCGACCGACGACATGCTGTCGGTTGTCGCGAATGCGACGCTCGACTCGGATGGGTTGTCGGATCTGGAGCTGTACCTGTTCTTCAGCCTCCTGTTCAGCGCGGGCGCGGAGACGACGCGCAACGCCGTTGCGGGTGGCCTGCTTGCGCTTGCCGACCATCCCGAACAACTCGCCGTGTTGCGTGCGGATCCGTCGCTGCTGCCGACCGCCATCGAGGAGATGGTGCGCTGGACGTCGCCGTCGCCGTCGAAGCGGCGCACCGCCACCCGCGACGTCGAACTGGGCGGCTGTGCGATCGAGGCCGGGCAGAAGGTGCAGATCTGGGAGGGCTCGGCCAACCGTGACGCGTTGGCGTTCGACAGGCCCGACGAGTTCGACGTCACGCGCAAGCCCAACCCGCACTTGGGTTTCGGGCAGGGGATCCACTATTGCCTCGGCGCCAACCTGGCGCGGTTGGAGCTGCGGGTGCTGTTCGAGGAACTGCTGGCCAGGTTTGCGTCCGTGCGGGTGGTCAAGCCCGTGGAGTGGACGCGCAGCAACAGACACACCGGTATCCGCCATCTCATCGTCGAACTGGACGCGTGAGGCCCTACGCTTTCGCGGCGGTGATGGCGACCGGGATCGTGTCGATCGCGGCGGAAGACCACAGCTACCACGTCATCAGCGATGTGCTGGCCGTGCTGGCTGCAACGGGACTAATTGTGCTCGTCGTGATCGGCGTTTTCGCTTGGCGCCGTGAGCCATTGGACTTGTCTCAATCCGAGGTGCCAATCCAGCTGTTGACCTTCGTCGCGGCCTGCGCCGTGATGGCTACGCGGTTGGTTTGGGCTACGGCGGTGCACTGGTCGCTCGGGCTGCTTGCGCTGCTGGGCTGGCTGCTGCTGATGCCGCGGGTGTTCCGTGCGTTGTGGCGGTATCGGTGGACCGGCCTGCGCGACCGCGCCCGCGGCGGCGGCGAACTGGTCAGCGTCGCGACATCCGGACTCGCGATAATCGCCGCCGATCTGGGCTTGGTCGGTCTGGCGATCGGGCTGCTGGTACTGGCGATCTGCATCTACTGCCTGATGACGGGCGTGGTGTTGTGGCGAGCGGTGCACGAGCCAACAGCGGTGGAACTGCGCCAGCCCGACGTCTGGATCCTGATGGGTGGCGCGGCGATCGCGACGCTGGCGGGCGATCACATCCATCGGGCAGGCTTCGAAGCGATCAGGCCGGTGACCGTCGTGACGTGGATCGTCGCAAGCCTGTGGATCCCGGTGCTGGCGGTGGTCAGCGTCAGGCTTCGCGACGGGAACTGGTGGGCCGCGGTCTTCCCGTTGGGGATGTACTCGTCGGCGACCTTCGCGACAGCGGTCGAAACGGGCTGGCGGCCGCTGACGACGGTTTCGCGGGTGTTCTTCTGGATCGCGCTTGCGGCATGGGTGCTCGTCGCCGCGCGCGTTGCGATTTCGGCGCGCTACCGTGCGCTACGCGCCGGTTAGCGCGCCGAAACCGCGAACTTGATCTCGGCGATGACTCGATCCGGGTACTCGGTGAGGTCCAGCCACGTGAAGCGCAGTACCTGCCAGCCGGCCAACGCGACGGCGTTCTGCCGAACCCGGTCGTGGTGAAAGTCTTCGCTGTCGCTGTGGAAGGCGAAGCCGTCGACCTCGATCGCGACCCTCGGTTTCGGAAAAGCCACGTCGACCCGGAACCCCGCCACGGGATAGTTCGCGCGCCAACCGGTAATCTTCGCTGCCTTCAGGAGCCGGATAAGCAATCGCTCGGCTTGCGACCGTGCACCATCGTCTGCCGCCTGTAGAAGCAGCCGGGCGGCGGGTGATCCATAGCGGCCCTTGTTGCGTAGGTGCGCTCGCCACAACCCACGCAAATCGACGCGATGTTGCAATGCAGAGTCCACAATTTTCGCGCCGCCACGCTGCCGGACCGCAGCCTCGACAACGGTGAGGCTCAGTTCCGTCACGCGTAGCCCTTGCTGTTTAACGATGTCGACCGGCTTGAGGTTGCGCCGTCGCACACGGCACCCTTCGTGACATCGGCCGTGGCTGTTTCTCGGCACCGTCACTTCGACGATATCGGGCGCGAAGCGTGTGAGGCCGTGCCACCACGCGGCCGCCAGTCCGCTCGCGGCTGCATGCGGTCCATAGCCCCACACTGCTGAGCGCATCCGCGCTGCGTCAGTGAAAGGCCGATCGTTGACGAAGTACACACCCTTCGCGCAGCGTCGCCAGTGTCCTGAACGCACTCGCCGATTGACTGCGTCCTGACTGAGGCCCGCTCGTTGCGCGTCTTCAAACGTAAGCACGCCGTCGTGTTGGCGAAGAATCTCGTCGAGCACATCGTGGTTGACTCGCGGCGGCGCGCAATTGGTTCCCCATCTACGAATTCGGCGCGCTACCGTGCGCTGAGCGCCGGTTAGCGCGCCGAAATCGCTGATACGGCTAGGTGTGGCGGCGGGCGACGCCGGCGGCCCGTAGCTCCAGTGCCGCCAGGCCCTGTATCGCCGCAACGTCTTCGCGCCGCCATGCCCCGACGGGGTCGGCGTTGATCGCCGCGAGCTTGGCCAGCGGCCGGTTGGCCAGCGCCCGCAGCGCCAGCAACTGTTCGCCCGCCGGTGTCCTGGCCAGCGTCAGCGCCACCCACTTTCGCCGGAAGAACCGCAATCGCAACACCAGCCACGGCGTCACGATCGCCATGATCGGCGGCGCGACGACCGCCAGCGCCAACAGCCACGCCAGCCAGCTCGCCGTCGTGTACAACTGGTGGCCCGCCCCCGCGATGTCGCGGGCGAAACCGCCGGCAGCGGTCAGCGGGCTGGCCAGCGCGTCGCCGATCAGCGGCACCTTGCTCGCATTGTCGCCCGCATGGTCGAGATTGCCCGCGATGCCGTTGGCGCCGGTTTCCACGTCGGTGCCGAAGTTGCCGATGGCCGCAACGGCCGAATGCACGGCCAACCCGACGATCACCCAGATCGCGGTCCAGGCCGCGACGACCAGATCGCTGACCAGTTGCGCGAGGAGCCGGGCAGGCGTGGTGGCATATGGCACATACCTCGATGTCATGCCTTCGATCCCAACACAGATGGACCGTTAGGCTGACCCGATGCGCCCCGCTCTGTCCGACTACCAGCATCTGGCCAGCGGCAAGGTACGCGAGCTCTACTGCATCGACGACGATCACCTGCTATTTGTCGCCAGCGACCGCATCTCGGCATTCGACTACATCCTCGACAACCAGATCCCCGACAAGGGCCGCATCCTGACCGCGATGAGCGTGTTCTTCTTCGACTACACCAAGGCGCCCAACCATCTCGCCGGGCCGCCAGACGACCCGCGCATCCCCGACGAGGTGCTCGGCCGCGCGCTGGTGGTGCGCAAGCTGGAGATGATCCCCGTCGAATGCGTCGCCCGCGGCTACCTCACCGGTTCCGGGCTGCTGGACTACGAGAAGACCGGCGAGGTCAGCGGTATCGCCCTGCCGTCCGGTCTCACCGAAGCCAGCAAGTTCGACACGCCACTGTTCACGCCCGCCACCAAGGCCGACCTCGGCGAGCACGACGAGAACATCTCGTTCGCGCACGTGATCGACATGGTCGGCGCCGTGCGGGCCAACGAGTTGCGCGATCTCACCCTGCAGACCTACATTCGCGCCGCCGACCACGCGCTGACGAAGGGAATCATCATCGCCGACACCAAGTTCGAGTTCGGCGTCGACGAGAACGGCGAGCTGGTGCTGGCCGACGAGGTCTTCACACCCGACTCGTCGCGATACTGGGCCGTCGACACCTATCGCGAGGGCGTCGTGCAGCCCAGCTTCGACAAGCAATTCGTCCGCAACTGGCTGACAAGCCCGGAATCAGGCTGGGACCGCTACGGCGACGAGCCGCCGCCACCGTTGCCGCCGACCATTGTGGATGCCACCCGCGAGCGCTATATCAATGCCTACGAGCGCATTTCGGGTCTGCGGTTCGGTGACTGGATCGGCCCGGTGGCATGACGAAAGCACCGCTACCGCCCACGGCGAAGCGCATCGATCACCGCCGCGAGCATCACGGCGACGTCTTCAACGACCCCTATGAGTGGATGCGCGACAAGTCCGACCCCGCCGTGATCGCGTATCTGGAGGCCGAGAACTCCTACACCGAGCAGATCACCGACCGCCTTGCGCCGCTGCGGCAGAAGATCTTCGACGAGATCAAGGCCCGCACCAAGGAGACCGACCTGTCGGTGCCCACCCGCCGCGATCAATGGTGGTACTACAGCCGCAGTTTCGAAGGCAAGCAGTACAGCGTGCACTGCCGTTGCCCGATCGCCGACCCCGACGACTGGACGCCGCCCGAGTTCGACGAGGACACCGAGATTCCCGGCGAGCAGGTGCTGCTCGACGAGAACCTGGAGGCCGAGGGGCACACTTACTTCGCGCTCGGCGCCGCCACGGTCAGCGTCGACGCTCACACGTTGGCCTACTCCGTCGATGTCCGCGGCGACGAGCGATACACGTTGCGGTTCAAGGACTTACGGACCGGCCGGCACTACGACGACGAGATCGTCGGTATCGGCGCGGGCGCGACGTGGGCCGCCGACAACCGTACCGTCTACTACATGACCGTCGACGACGCGTGGCGGCCGGACACCGTGTGGCGGCACCGTATCGGCTCGGGCCTCCCCGCCGAGAAGGTGTACCACGAGCCCGACGAGAAGTTCTGGCTCGCGGTCGGCCGCACCCGAAGCGACAAGTACGTCGTCATCGCCGCGGGCAGCGCCGTGACGTCGGAGATCCGGTTTGCCGACGCTTTCGACGCCGACGCAGAGTTCGTTCCCGTGTGGCCGCGCCGCGAGTTCGTCGAATACTCCATCGAGCATGCCGTCGTCGGCGGTGAGGACCGGTTCCTCATCCTGCACAACGACGGCGCCGAGAACTTCATGCTCGTGGAGGCCCCGGTCAGCGACCCCACCGCGACGCGCACGCTCATCGAGCACCGCGACGACGTGCGCCTCGACGGCGTCGACGCGTTCGTCGGACACCTGGTGGTCAGCTACCGCCGGGAGGCGCTGCCCCGCATCCAGCTGTGGCCGCTCTACGCGCACGGCGAGTACGGCAGCCCCGAAGAGTTCACCTTCGAATCCGAGCTGATGTCGGCCGGCCTGAGCGGAAACCCCAACTGGGACTCGCCAAAGCTGCGGATCGGTTCGACGTCGTTCGTCACACCGGTGCGCATCTACGACGTCGACCTCGCCACCGGCGAGCGGACACTGCTGCGCGAACAACCGGTGCTTGGCGACTACCACCCGCAGGAGTATGTGGAACGGCGCGACTGGGCGGTCGCAGCCGACGGCGCGCGCGTGCCCATCTCGATCATCCACCGCGTCGGCCTGCAGTTCCCTGCGCCCACTCTGCTGTACGGCTACGGCGCCTACGAGTCCTGCGAGGATCCGCGGTTCTCGATCGCGCGGCTGTCGCTGCTGGACCGCGGCATGGTGTTCGCCATCGCGCACGTGCGCGGCGGCGGCGAGCTGGGCCGCCCGTGGTACGAGCACGGCAAGCTATTGGAAAAGGCCAATACGTTCACCGACTTCATCTCCGTTGCAGCGCATCTCATCAACACGGACGTCACCCGTCCCGAGAATCTGGTCGCGCTCGGCGGTAGCGCAGGCGGGCTGTTGATCGGTGCGGTGGCCAACATGGCGCCGCAGCTGTTCGCCGGCTTCCTGGCGCAGGTGCCCTTTGTGGACGCGCTCACGACCATCCTCGACCCGTCGCTTCCGCTGACCGTCACCGAATGGGACGAATGGGGAAACCCGTTGGAGGACAGCGACGTCTACTACTACATGAAGTCCTATTCGCCGTATGAAAACGTGACAGCCAAGGACTATCCGCCGATCCTTGCGATGACGTCGCTCAACGACACCAGGGTGCTGTACGTCGAGCCGGCGAAATGGGTTGCCGCGCTTCGGCATACCAAAACCGACGCCCACCCGGTGCTGTTGAAGACCGAGATGAGCGCCGGCCACGGTGGCATCAGCGGTCGGTACGAGCGCTGGAAGGAGGCGGCGTTCCAGTACGCGTGGCTACTGGATGCCGCCAAGGCCAACCATGAGGGCGGCGCCTACGAAGACGACCTGCTCGACCGTTCGTAGCGGCAGTTGGGTCGTCATCGACTTCGGCGGATTCGGCATCCGCGACGCGTACACGTTCGCCGGGAACATCGCCAGCATCATCGCGCCCAGTGAGATCGCGGCGGCCGCCCGCGTCGGCGGATACAGCAGCCCGGCGGCGCCGAGCAGTTCGAGCACCCCGGCGGCGGTCACCAGGAAACCCGGCGCGGGCAGGCGCGGTGGCACGATCGCGATCAGGTCCCGGCGCAACGGGTTGACGAGGTGCGCGACGCCGGCCACCACGAACATCAGCGCCAGCCCGACTGCGACCGCGGACGGCCAGCCGTCGACGTAGTCGACTCCCAGCCAGCCCACGAGCCTGGCGGCGAGCGTTCCCAGAACGAGTGCGATGAGTGGTGCCATTTCGATTTCCAATCTAGACAGTGACAAGATGCAGGGTAACCAACCATCTAGGCACTGTCAAGATTCCGGGCTATGATGGGCCGATGAGCAGCAGGGACACCTACCACCACGGCGACCTGAAGGCGACGATTCTGGCCGAGGCGGCCGTGCTGGTGGCCGACCGGGGCGCCGACGGGCTGTCGTTGCGCGAGCTGGCGCGTGCGGCGGGTGTCTCCCACGCCGCGCCCGCGCACCACTTCACGGACCGCCGCGGGCTGTTCACCGCGCTGGCGACCGAGGGATTTCAGATGCTCGCGGAAGCGCTCAAAGGCGCGCGACCCGACTTCCTCGAAGCCGCGCTG
>JBKPSU010000210.1:0-8303 GCA_046735135.1 Actinomycetota bacterium | reverse complement strand
AACATCACCCTGACCAACAATGCCGACAACCTCGACTTCGGCCTTGTCGGGTGCCGCCGCAGCGTTCCGCACCTGCAGCGGCTGCTCAGTCACCTCGAGGACTCGCTGGCTGAAATGGAGAAGGCCGTCGGAATCTGACGTCAGCTCGGGGGAGTGAACCCGCTGCCAGCGCGCCTGCGAGCTTTTGTGCAAATGCTGAGCTTTCGGCTAGCCCGCACCCTTGCCGTTGTCGACCCGGTAGACGGCTCCGTGGATTGCGGCGGCGGCGTCGCTGGCCAGGAAGGCGATCACATTGGCGACGTCGAGGGGCGCGATCATGCCGCGCGGCGCGGCTGTCCGCATGATCAGGTCGAAGTTGGCGTCATCCGGCGCCGTGAAGTGCGCGAGTTGTGGTGTCAGCATGCCGCCTGGGCACACTGCGTTCACCCGCAAACGATCGCCGGTGTACTCGACGGCGAGGGCACAGGTGAGCTCGATCAGTCCATGCTTGGCCGTGCAGTAGCCGGCCGAGTACGCCTGCCCTTCGACGCCGGCTATCGACGCGACGTTGACGATATTGCCGCCCTGGGCGAGCAGATGAGGAAGCGCGGCCCTGCACAGATAGAACGGTCCGCCGAGATTCACCGCGAGGTCGTCCGCCCAGTGGTCGTCGGTCATGGTCTCGGTCCGGCGCATCCGGTGGCTTCCTGCGATGTTGATCAGCACATCGAGGCGGCCGAACTGCGCGACGCAGCGCTCGACCGCAGCGCGACACGCCGACGCCGAACTGATGTCCAACGACGCGTATGCACCCGATTCCACTTCGGCGAAAACCTCGGCGAGACGGTCGGCGTTCCTTGCGATGCCGAAAACCGTTGCACCTTGGCTGCAAAGCAGGCGCACAAGATTGGGCGCCGAGGCCAGATGAAGCACCGGTGACCAATGTGACTTTGCCGCGCAGCGATGACATGTGATCCATCTCCGCCCTTCCGCGTGGTGGTGGGATTACCGTAAATGACGTGGAGTTGCTTGCCGCGCAGCGGGAGTTCACGGCGTACGGTCCGTCGCACCTGGTCGTGCTGGCGATTTTCGTCGTCGGGGCTGTGCTTCTGGTCTGGGTCGGACGTCGTCAGACCGAAGCCCAGTCCCGGGTTCTCGGCCGCGTCCTGGCGGCCGTGATCGTCGCGGCGTTCGTGGTGGCGCTGATCTACAAGCTGATCCGGCCCGACATCCAAACCTCGATCCCACTTCAGCTGTGCGACGTCGCGGAACTCACCGCTGCGTATGCGTTGTGGTCGCAACGGCATTGGGCCTTTGTGCTCGCCTACTACTGGGGTCTCGTCCTCAGCTCTCAGGCGTTGATCACACCGGACATCGGCACACCCGACGAAGGGGCGCCGGACTTTCCGAGCCATCTATTCCTCACGTTCTTCATCCTTCACGTGCTCGTCGTGTGGGCCGCCATCTATCTCACCTGGGGGCAACGGAACCGGCCGAGTTGGCGCGACTACCGCTTCGCGATCATCGTGACCCTCGCGTGGGCGGCGTTCACCTTCGTCTTCAACCTCATCGCAGGAACCAACTACGGCTATCTGAACCGGAAGCCGCCCACCGCGTCAGTTCTGGACGCGCTGGGCCCGTGGCCACTCTATGTGCTGGCCGAGGTCGTGATCGTGCTCATCGTGTGGGCCTTGATGACCTGGCCGTGGGAGCGAAGTCGGCGTGTCGACGAAGTCCCGGCCGTGTCTGATCAGGTGTAGGCGACGTTCACCCGCCGGATGCGGCCGTCGAAGGGGAACGGCGCGCGTTCGCGATAGTCGAGCGAAACCGGCGACCCCAGACACGTGCCGATGTCCAGGCAATCTTTGGCGGTGAACAGCAGCGGAGCGTTGACGGGAACCTGTCCACTGGCGACGGTGTCGTCACCGACGCGAGCGTGATGTCGAGCGGGCCTGCGGGGCGCTGTTCCGCATACCGCGTCTCGACCGCAATGGCGGCCCGGCCAGGGGGGAGTTTCGCCTCGCAGCGAATCTTGGTGCGCATCAAAATGAACAGGTTGTACTCGTAGCACAGAAACCCGTCGTCGAGATAACAGGTCAGTCCGCCTGCCGCCGCGCCGAGTGCGTACAGCACACCGTTGGCATTCTCAGGCAATTCCACGTCGATGGTGACGACCGTTGTTCTTGTTGCCCAGCGCCGGGGCGCAGAACCCGGGCATGCGGATCGTATCTCCGGAGAACTCCCACTCCCGATACGGCGGAGCGATGCGAAGCTCCGGGTGATAGACGGGCACCCAGAGCCCGCCGCCCACCGGCAGCACCGAGTTGCGCGCGGCCTCTATAGCGAACATCTCGCGCATCTGACTGAGCTTGTCGGGGTGCGCTTCGGCGAGATCGGTTGCCTGTGACCAATCTTCGTCGAGGTGATAAAGCTCCTACCGGTCGTTGTCCGGTGTCCATGTCGCGATCCCCTCGGGCTGCCCCGGAACCCATGGCAGCCGAGGACCGCGCGCGCTGGCCAGCCAGCCGTCGTGATAGATGGCCCTGCTGCCCATGATCTCGAAGTATTGAGTCTTCTCGCCGCCCTCCGCCGTTCGGTCAGTCAGCGTGCGCGCAAAGCTCGCGCCTGCGGCGGGATCTGCGGCGTCCCGTTGACGGTCAGCGGCGGCTGGATGCCGATGACGTCGTAGATGGTCGGCACGATGTCGTTGCAGTGCAGAAACAGGTCGCGAGGGGACTCGTCGGGCGTGATCTTCGTCGGCCATCTGACCGCCATCGGATTGCGGGTGCCGCCGAGGTGGGAGGCGAGCAACTTCATAACGGCGTGCTGCCCGCCCACGCCCACGCGGCGTGATACTGGTTGTCGACGAGCGGTGAACCCAGCACGTCCAGGCCGCCGAGCGCGTCAAGGGCCTCGACGTGCTGACGAACCGTGGTCGGAATCCCGTTCTGCGCCAGCAATTCCGCGATGGTGCGGTTCTGGCCTTCACCAGATGAGCCGTTGTCGCCCCAGATGTAGAAGAACAGCGTGTTGTCGGCGTAGCCGAGCTCGTCGAGTTCGTCGGCCATCCGGCCCACCTGGACGTCGACGTGCTCGGCATAGCCGGCGGCAACCTCCATCAGGCGGCGCTGGAATGGCTTCTCGTCCTCGGGGATGCTGTACCAGGAGGCGAGTGTCTCATCGCGCTCGGTCAGTTCGCAGTCCTGCGGGATCCAGCCTTTCTCCTTGGCGCGGACGAAGACCCGCTCGCGGTAGGCGTCCCAGCCGTCGTCGAATTTGCCTGCGTACTTGTCGGCCCATTGCTTCATGATGTGGTGCGGCCCGTGCAGGCAGCCGCTGGCCCAGTACATGAAGAACGGCTTGTCGGCGTTGAACGCTTTGTGCCGCCGTAGCCACGAGATCGCGTCGTCGGCCAGATCCTCCGAGAGGTGGTATCCCTCCTCCGGAGTCTTGGGAGGAGCGACGACGGTGGTGTTGCGGACCAGATGCGGCTCGTACTGGGACGCCTCGCCGGCGAGGAAGCCGTAGAAGTATTCGAATCCGAGTCCGGTGGGCCAATTTTCGAAGGGTCCGGCAGCGGTCGTCTCCTCGGCCGGAGTGTTGTGCCACTTGCCGAACGCCATGAACCTGATCCACCTCGACGGCTGCGACGGCACTGACCCCGACAGCCTCACCCTCTTCGAGATCGAGGGCCGCAAGCAGGCCATGCTCGCGATCGAGGCCCTGCGTCGCTACACACCGGGTTGCGAGACGGCCCGGCTTCGGAACTTCGGGATGACCATCGGCATCCGCGACACCCGCAAGATCGACGCCGTCTACAACCTCACCGAAACCGATGTGCGCGAGCAGGGCCGGTTCGACGACAGCATCGGGATCTACCCCGAATTCATCGACGGATACGGTGTGCTGGTGCTGCCGACGACTGGCCGCTACCTACAGATCCCGTACCGGTCGCTGCTGCCGCGCACGGTCCGCCAGCTGATCGTTGCCGGGCGGGCGACCGGGGGAGACCGCATCGCGCACGCGGCGACCCGCAACATGTCGTGCTGCGCCGTCACCGGTCAGGGCGCCGGGGTGGCCGCCGCGCTGTCCATACGCGCGGACCGGCCGCTGGACGACGTCGACATTTCCGCCGTCCAAGCGGAGCTGGTCCGCCAGGACGTCCGGATCAGCTGATCACCTTGGACCAGTTGGCCCCGAGGTAGTCCGCCATCTTCTTGCTCTGCGCGTCGGTGGGCACCACCGGGGCGCCCGTGACCGGTGGCAGCGCCTTGAGCAGATTCGCATCCACGGTGCCTGACTTCTGCATTGCGTCGGCGCGCACCGGCCTGGCGAGCCCCTTCAGGAACAGATTCTGGCCCTGGTCGCTGTAGAGGAACTCCTGCCAGAGGCGGGCCGCCGCCGGGTGCGGTCCGTCCTTGTTGATCGCCTGGAAGTAGTAGCCGCCGACGAGCGCATCGTTCGGCACGAACACCTTCCACGTCGGAATCTTCTTGGTCTCAGCCGAATTCAGGTAGTCCCAGTCGATGACGACCGGCGTCTGCCCGGATTCGATGGTCGCAGGAGTCGGGTCGACCGGCACGAAGTTCCCCGCATCTTTGAGCTTGAGGAAGAAGTTGACGCCGGGGGCGATGTCGTCCACCGATCCGCCGTTGGCGATCGCGGTCATCAGCACGCCATTGGCGGCGGCGCTGGCGGTCGTCGGATCACCGTTCAGTGCGACCTTGCCCTTGAACTCGGGCTTCAACAGGTCGTTCACCGCGGCTACGTCTGGAACCTTGGCCGAGTCGTATCCGATGGACTCGTAGCCGCCGTAGTCGTTGACCCAGGTGCCGTTGGGATCCTTGAACTGCGCAGGGATGTCGTCGAACGTCGCCACCTTGTACGGCGCGAACAGGTTGGTGTTCGCCAGCGCGATCGCCTGACCGAGGTCGAAGACGTCGGGCGCGGTGCTTTTGCCCTTCTGCTGGTTGGCGGCGTTGATCTCGTCCTGGCTGTTGGCGTCGGGCTGTGCGGAGTTCACCTTGATGCCGTACTTCTGGGAGAACGTGTCGATGATCTCCTTGTAGTTGGCCCAATCCGGTGGCAGCGCAATCACATTGAGCTGGCCTTCGGCCTTGGCGGCCTTCTCCAGGCCGTCCATCCCGCCGAAGTCGGCCGCGGACTTGGCTTCCTTCGCGTTGACGCCGGACTCCGTCTGGCCGCCGTTGTCCTTCTTCTCTGGCGGAGCGCATGCCGCCAATCCGATGACGACGAGAGCCGACGCCGCGGTTGCGAGGAGTCGTGACCTGGTCATTGCCGAACCTTCCGATCGCAGGAGGCGCCGCAGGAGTGCGGCGGTTACGGAAGCCAACATGGCGACAGAACCCTATCGCGGCGTCCGGGCATTCGAAGCAGGTTCACGGCGATTTTGCAGCCGGTTGATCGGCGACGCCGTCAACGTCGCCCCCCGCGTCGAGCAGCTCACCAAAGCCACCGGCGACGGCATTCTTCTCACTCAACAGACTGTCGAGGCCCTGGCGAGCCGACCGCAAGGACGAGAGGACCGGGCGGGTCACGAACTGAAAGGTAAGTCAGCCGCCGTGCGGGTCTTCGCCCTCGACCTGCAACATCGCCGTGTGCATGCGCCTTGATCCGCGCGACGACTCGGCGAACGGTTTGATCAACCCGGTCGATCACGGCACGGCTGCACGCGGGGACGGCCGTGCGCGGCCATCGCCCGAGTCCAGGTGAACTTATCCGATCGGCTAAGTATCGGAACAACCCGTATGGCAAAGATTACTTAGCCACGCGGCTTGTTAGGCCGACCACACGGCTGCATTTCATGCGAGCAAGCGACCTTGCGCGTCTAGGATCAAGAGCCACAAACAGGGGGTACGGACAGCGGCACTAGGCAAGAGGGGACACGCGTGAGCAAGCTGGCATCGCCTCGCGGAGCGGTCCGCGAACGCGTGCTGCAGGCGGCCCTCGAACTCTTCGCCGAGCACGGTGTCAGCGGAACGTCGCTGCAGATGATCGCCGACCGGGTTGGGGTGGCCAAGGCTTCGGTCTACTACCAGTTCCACACCAAAGAAGACTCGTTCTGACGCTGATCAGTCCGGTTTTCGACGACATCGCGCGGCTGGTCAAGATCGCCGACGCGGTCAGCTTCGTCGAGGCCCGGCGGGATGTCGCGATCAGCGGGTTGGTGGAGCTTGCCGTCCGCAACCGCAATCTGACCACGGTGTTCTTCGGCGACCCCGCGATCGATCCGCTGGTGCGATCACACGACGAATTCGCCTCGGCTATAGACGGTCTCGACACGCTGCTGATCGGCCCGGCTGCCGACGACGCGACGCGCGTGGCGATGTCGGTCATCACGGCGGGAATCTACGGCACCGCGATCAACCCGCGCCTCGCCGATCTGTCCGACGATGTTCTGTACCGGCTGCTGTTGGAAAGCGCTCAGCGCCTACTCCTGGCGCTGCACATCTCGGAGTAATGGCCGATGCAGCGCACGCCAAATGGGGTACATACAGAGAAGAATGAGTGACGACCGACTGCTGATCCCCGGCGAGACGTGCGAGCAGGTGGCGCGGGCAGATCAGTTTGCCTGCATTATCGACGCCGCCGAGTACTTCACGCATGTGAAAGCGGCGATGTTGCGTGCACAGCACCAAATCATGCTGATTGGTTGGGATCTCGACGCCAGGATGACATTCGAACGCGGGCCAAAGACGCTACCCGGTCCCAACCAGCTGGGCGCCTTCCTCTACTGGATGCTGTGGAAGAGGCCGGAACTCGAGGCCTACCTGTTGAGGTCCAATCTGCGGCTGCTCCCAGCCTTCGACAGCATCTGGTACGGACTCACCCCCGTCGCGGTCGTGAACCAGATCAGTAGCAAGAGAATGCACTTCGCAGTCGATGGCGCCCGTCCGACCGGTGCCGTCCATCACCAGAAGATCGTCGTCGTTGACGATTCGGTCGCGTTCTGCGGTGGCCTTGACCTCACCGTCGACCGATGGGACACCTCGGAACACAAGCACGAAAATCGCGGCCGTCGGACGCTGGGGCGCAGCTATGGGCCGCGGCACGAAGTGGGGGCCGCCGTTGACGGTGAGGCTGCGCGTGCGCTCGGCGACCAGGCTCGCGAGCGATGGGAGACCGCGACGGGCAGTTCGGTGGCCCCGGTCGAAGCAAAGCACGCCGCCTGGCCCGGCAAGCTGGAACCGAACCTGCACAGTGTCGATGTGGCAATCGCGCGCACCCTGCCGGAACTCGACGACCGTGACGAGGTTCGCGAGGTGGAGGCGCTCAACCTTGCGGCCATCGCGGGGGCACGCCGAACCATCTATCTGGAGAACCAGTACCTTGCGGCGCGGCGCCTCGTCGATGCGCTGGCTTCCCGGCTCAAAGAACAAGACGGTCCCGAGATCGTCATCGTCCTTCCCAGACGCGGCAAGAACCGCCTGGAACGGGAGACGATGGACGGCGCCCGCCACCGGCTGATCCAGGTGTTGTGGGCGGCGAACGAACATGACCGCCTTGGCATTTACTACCCGGTGACCGACGGCGGTGCCCCGATCTACATTCACTCGAAAGTGATGGTGATCGACGATCGACTGCTGCGCATCGGCTCGTCGAATCTCAACAATCGGTCGATGGGGTTTGACAGCGAGTGCGACGTGGCGATCGAGGCGGACCCCGACCGCTCGGAACACGACGAGGTGCGCCGCCAGATCACGTCGCTGCGAAATCAGTTGGTAGCAGAACATTTGGGCGTGGCCGTCGACGAGTTGAAGGAATGTCCCTCGCTGTTGACGGCGGTCGAGGAGCTGCGAGGAGATGGCAAGACGCTCGAACCGTTCACCGAAGAGACGGTCGCCGACGAGGCGAGCCCCCTCGCGGAGAACGATCTGATGGATCCCGACCATGTCCCACGATCGCTGACCCGAAGCGTGCAACGGTTCATCGCAGGCCTGACGCGCTGAATCGGCAAATGCTCAACCTGCATTAGGCCGGGTCGCGGAGGTTACTGTCGCGCCATGGATCGCATCTGGCAGTGGACATGGGATCGGCATGGGCCGAGGTACACGTGGACGATCTGTGCGGTCGTGGAGCCGACTAGTTGCTCGCGCTCGGCGAAATCAGGTTCCAGCACGCATTTGGGCCCCTTTGCGTGCATCAAGTCTGATCTCGGCGGGCACAACGGGTATTACGTTGGCGTGGTGGAGCAAATCGGCCGGGTGAAGCTGACCAACCCGGACAAGGTGCTGTATCCCGCGACGGGTACCACCAAAGCCGAGGTGTTCGACTACTACGTCAACATCGCCGAGGTGATGATC
>JBKPSU010000209.1:0-27285 GCA_046735135.1 Actinomycetota bacterium | reverse complement strand
GGCGGGTATCGAGGCGATCCGCAACGAGGTGGACATCCAGATCGCCTGCTCGCTGGGCATGCTGACGCAGGAGCAGGTCGAACGGCTGTCCGAGATGGGCGTGCACCGCTACAACCACAACCTGGAGACCGCTCGCTCGTTCTTCCCGGAGGTCGTCACCACGCACTCGTGGGAGGAGCGCTGGGACACGCTGTCGATGGTCCGCGAAGCGGGCATGGAGGTGTGTTGCGGCGGCATCCTCGGCATGGGCGAAACCCTCGAGCAGCGGGCGGAATTCGCCGCCAATCTCGCCGAGTTGGATCCCCACGAGGTTCCGCTGAACTTCCTCAACCCGCGACCGGGCACACCCTTCGGCGGCCTTGACGTGCTGCCCGCATCCGAGGCGCTGAAGGCTGTCGCCGCGTTCCGACTGGCGCTGCCGCGCACCATGCTGCGGTTCGCGGGCGGCCGCGAAATCACACTCGGCGACCTCGGCGCCAAGCAGGGCATCCTCGGCGGTATCAACGCCGTCATCGTCGGTAACTACCTGACGACGCTCGGCCGTCCGGCCGAGTCCGATCTCGAGCTGCTCGACGATCTGCAGATGCCGATCAAGGCGCTCAACGCCACCCTGTAGTGGTGATTTGTCTGATGGGGACCGCCAACTTCAACGTCTACACTGGCGAACCCGCAGGCGGCGCCGTCCCGACGGCGGCTCAACTCGGTCTCGAGCCACCTCGGTTCTGTGCGGAGTGCGGCAGGCGGATGGTGGTGCAGGTGCGGCCCGACGGGTGGTCGGCCAACTGCTCCCGCCACGGTGTACAGGACTCGAAGGACCTTGAGGACAGACGATGAGCGACTTGCGCGAACAACCGAGAGCGGCGATGAATGAGGCTGCGCCGCCGAAGGTTTCGCGCAACCGGGCGGCAGTGACGGTCGTCGTCGGCTTGACGCTTGCGGGTGCCGTGATGGGCGCACTGTGGGCGTGGATCGCGCCGCCGGTGCACGGCGTCGTCGCGCTCACCAAGAGCAGCGAGCGGGTGCACGCCTACCTCGGCAATGAGGCAGACAATTTCTTCATCGGCGCGTTCCTGCTCGTCGGTCTCGTCGTTGCCGTGGCTGTGATCGCCGCGGTGTTGGTGTGGCAGTGGCGACCGCATCGCGGGCCGGTGCTGGGCGCCGCATTGGCGATCGGCTCGGTGGCCGCTGCCGGCGCCGCCGCCGGAGTGGGTGCACTGATCGCGCGGTCGCGGTACGACATCGTCGATGTCGCCGGTGCCCCCGTCTCACCCGAGCATCGGGTGTATTACGTGACCGAGGCGCCGCCCGTGTTCTTCGCGCACTCACCGCTGTTGATCGCGGCATCGGTGCTGTTTCCCGCCGCGATGGCGGCGCTGGTTTACGCGCTGATGGCCGTGTCGACGTCGCGCGATGACCTGGGCGGCTGGCCGCCGGAAGAGCCGGCTGTGTCGCCGACGGTCATAGTGGGTGGCGTTCTACCGTCCGCCCCGTGACGACTTTCGCGGCGATCCGCACGAGCCGGGCCATGCCCGCGTAGGTCATCGGATTCAGCATCGTCGGCCACTTGGTCCGTGCGATGTTCTCGCTCAACGGCTTTCCTGCGAACCGGTCGGTCAGCCAGCGCAGCGCCATCGGCGCCGAAAGCGGATGCAGCGACAGGTGCTCGCTGAACGTGTCGCGGTGATAGGTCACCGAGGCGCCGCCCGCCTGATAGGTGTCGGTCAGCTTGTCGATGTCGCCGACGGACACGATCGGGTCGTGCACCGCCTGCACGACGAGCACCGGCGGGGTCGGCGTGGCGGTTCCCAGTTTGATGCTGTCGAAGACGTTCTGCACCTCGGGCATGTCGAGGATCTCTTCGAGCGGACGATCGACGAGCTTGCCCATGTCCATGCCGACCAGCCGCAGCACCGCCTGTGCGGTGGTCATGTGCTCGGCCCGCAGCAGCATCGCCTTGCCGGTGTCGGTCGCATGCTCCTGAATGACGCGATCGAGATCTGGGTAGGCATGCGACAGCGCGGCCACCACCATGGCGGGCAGTCCGGAGAAGAACGTGCCGTTGAGGCGCCTGAATGCGTGGCCCAGGTCGGCGACAGGGGAGCCGAGCACAGCGCCGACGATGTTCAGCTCGGGCGCATACGTGCCGGCCATCTCGGCGGCCCATGCGGTCGCCAGGCCGCCGCCGGAGTAGCCCCAGAGTCCGATCGGCGCGGCGTCCGACAAGCCGAGCTTCTCCGAGTTCAGCGCTGCGCGCAGACCGTCGAGGATCCGGTAGCCAGGCTCGTACGGCGTGCCCCACGCCCCTTTCGAGCCCTCATGGTCGGGGACCGACACCGCCCAGCCCTCGGCCAGCGCGGCGGCGATGAGGAAGAACTCGAACTGCGCGAGCGCTCCTGGAGCCAGCGCTCGACGGCGCAATGCGTAGGACGGGAAGCAGCGGGCCGTCACGGCGTCGATGGCGCACTGGTACGACAGCACCGGGCAGACCTTCTCGGGACCGCGCTCGGTGGGAGCGATGATCGTGGTGACGGTCGCCTCGGGCTCGCCATTCATGTCGGTGGTCCGGTACAGCAGCTGCGTGGCGGTGAACTTCTGCGGAATCAGCCCGAGGAATGCCACCTCGACGTCACGGCTGCGGAGCACCGTGCCCGGCGTGGCGTGCTGGAAGCCCTTCGGGGGCTCGTAGAAGGGGTCGTGGGCAGGCAGGTGGGGACGGGCGCCCCGCACGATCTGCTCATGGGGTACCGAACCAATCCACTCGGCACCGGTTGCCGGTACAACGTTGCCCAGATCCATCCGGCCAGTATTGCCTAAGAAAGCTCTAAGACCTAACTCCGTCAGCCGGGCGGACGCAGCGCGGCGAACTCATCGGTGACGCGGTAGGCCGACTCTGTGAAGCGGTAGAGCGCGGCGGGACGGCCGCCACTGCGGCCCGACCGCGCGGTGGTTCCCGTCGGGATGATGACGCCGCGGCGCGCGAGTACCCGTTGCAGGTTGGTGGCGTCGACTTGATAGCCGAGTGCGGCGCCGTAGATGTCGCGTAGCGTCGACAGGGCGAATTCCTTTGGCGCCAGGGCAAACCCGATATTCGTGTAGGACATCTTCGCGACAAGGCGGGTGCGGGCGTGTTCGACCATGGTTCCGTGGTCGAAGGCCATCGGTGGCAGGGCGTTGACCGGATGCCACCGGGTGTCGGGTGGCAGTTCAGGCGTCGCGGGGGAGGGCACCAGACCCAAAAACGTCGACGCGATGGTGCGGGCGCCGGGTACGCGGTGAGGATCTGAGAACACGGCGAGTTGTTCGAGGTGAGCAAGTTCACGCAGATCGACCTTCTCGGCGAGTTGTCGCCGAACTGAACTGGTCATGTCCTCGTCGTGACGCAGTTGGCCGCCGGGCAGCGCCCACGCACCTCGCTGCGGTTCCTTGGCTCGCTCCCACAGCAGCACGCTGAGCTGGGGATTCCGTGTGCTCAGCTGCCGAACTTGGAAGACGACGGCCAGCACTTCGTGTGCAGTGCTACCATTAGCCATGTTTTCGATTATAAGTCGAAAACCTATTGGTAGCGAGGAGGTGGGCCATGACCGTGTTGGACGAGCGGATCACCAACGGTCCGTCCGGCTATTCCGGCGTCGACGGCGACGAGGAATGGGCCGCCGAGGTGCGACGTCTCGCCGACCTGCGGGGCGCCACGCTGCTGGCGCACAACTATCAGCTGCCCGCTATCCAGGACGTCGCCGACCATGTCGGCGACTCGCTGGCGCTGTCACGGATCGCCGCCGCGGCGCCCGAGGAAACCATCGTGTTCTGCGGCGTGCACTTCATGGCCGAGACGGCCAAGATCCTGTCACCCGACAAGACGGTGCTGATCCCCGATCAGCGCGCCGGCTGCTCCCTGGCCGACTCGATCACGGCCGACGATCTGCGTGCCTGGAAGGCCGAATTCCCTGACGCGGTCGTGGTGTCCTACGTCAACACCACCGCGGCGGTGAAGGCGGAGACCGACATCTGCTGCACGTCCTCGAATGCTGTCGAGGTGGTGCAGTCCATCCCTGCGGACCGAGACGTGCTGTTCTGTCCGGATCAGTTCCTTGGCGCTCATGTCCGCCGGGTCACCGGCCGTGGAAACCTGCACATCTGGGCAGGCGAGTGTCATGTGCACGCCGGCATCAACGGCGACGAGCTGGCTGACAAGGCGCTGGCGCACCCGGATGCCGAGCTTTACGTACATCCCGAATGCGGTTGTGCGACTTCGGCGCTTTATCTGGCCGGTGAGGGCGCGTTTCCCGAGGACCGGGTGAAGATCCTGTCCACCGGCGGCATGCTGGACGCCGCCCGCGAGACCCACGCCCGTCAGGTGCTGGTCGCCACCGAAGTCGGCATGCTGCACCAATTGCGCAGGGCTGCACCGGAAGTGGACTTCCGTGCCGTCAACGATCGCGCGTCGTGCAAGTACATGAAGATGATCACCCCCGCTGCGCTGCTGCGCTGCCTGGTCGAGGGTGCCGACGTGGTCGACGTCGATCCCGAGATCGCCAGGCGGGCGCGCGCCAGCGTGCAGCGGATGATCGAGATCGGCACCCCCGGCGGAGGCGAATGATGTGGCAACAGCGGGCCGATGTGGTGGTCATCGGCACCGGGGTGGCCGGCCTGGTCGCCGCATTGGCCGCACACCGACGCGGCCGCACGGTGATGGTGCTGAGCAAGGCCGTTGACACGGCGACGTTCTACGCCCAAGGTGGCATCGCAGTGGTGCTGCCGGACACGGACGACTCGATCGACGCCCACGTCGCCGACACCATCGCCGCCGGCGCCGGGCTGTGCGACCCCGGTGCGGTGCGGTCGATCGTGTCCGACGGATACCGTGCCGTCATCGAATTGGTCGACAGCGGAGCACGTTTCGACGAAGACGAGCGCGGCCAGTGGTCGCTGACGCGAGAGGGCGGCCACTCGCGACGCCGAATCATCCATTCCGGCGGCGACGCCACCGGGGCAGAGGTGCAGCGGGCGCTGGACCACGCCGCCGCCACCCTCGACATCCGCCGCAATCACGTCGCGCTGCAGGTTCTGCAGTCCGGCGGCGCGGTGACCGGCGTGCAGGTGCTCAATCAGGACGGCCTCGGTATCGTGCACGCCCCGTCGGTCGTGCTGGCGACGGGCGGGCTCGGCCATCTGTATTCAGCGACCACCAATCCGGAGGGCTCGACCGGCGACGGTGTGGCGCTTGCGCTGTGGGCCGGTGTGCCGATCAGCGACATCGAGTTCATCCAGTTCCACCCGACGATGCTGTACGACGGCCACGCAGGTGGGCGCAGGCCGCTGATCACCGAAGCGGTCCGCGGTGAGGGCGGCATTCTGCTTGACCGGCAGGGGAATTCGGTCACCGCCGGGGTCCACCCGATGGGTGATCTCGCCCCCCGCGACGTCGTGGCGGCGGCCATCGACGCCAGGCTGCGGGAAACGGGCGACCCGTGCGCGTATCTGGACGCGCGTGGCATCGCCGATTTCGCGCGCCGATTCCCCACCGTGACCGCCGCGTGCAACGCAGCGGGCATCGATCCGACCAGCCAACCGATCCCCGTGGTGCCCGGCGCACACTACAGCTGTGGCGGCGTGGTGGCCGATGTGCACGGCCGCACCGAAGTTCCCGGATTGTTCGCCGCGGGCGAGGTCGCCCGCACCGGTATGCACGGGGCAAACCGGTTGGCGTCCAACAGCCTGCTCGAGGGGCTTGTGGTCGGCGGCCGGGCCGGCAAGGCGGCGGCGCGGCACGCCGTCGACACCGGTCCCACCCGCGCCGAGACCGGCGAGGTCGAAACACGGGTTGCGTTGCCGCGCAGGAAGCTACAGCGTGCGATGTCGCGTTATGCATCGGTCGTGCGGGACGCCGACGGTCTGCAGCGGCTCACCCAGGAACTCGAGGCGGCAGATCCGCGCGACCTTGATTGCCGGACCAGCTTCGAGGACGTCGCGCTGACGACGACCGCCCGCGCCGTCACCGCTGCCGCGTTGTCCCGCAACGAGTCTCGCGGCTGCCACCACCGTTCCGACTTCCCCGAGACCGATCCAGCGCTGGCGCGCAGCCAGGTGCTCGAGGCGGCCTGCTGCTGATGGAGCTCAACACCGACGAGCTGACCGAAGCTCGCAGGGTGATCGCCCGCGCGCTGGAGGAAGACCTGCGCTACGGGCCGGACGTGACGACACTGGCGACGGTGCCCGCCGATGCCCAGACGACGGCCTCGATGGTCACTCGCGAACTGGGCGTGATCGCCGGGGTCGACATCGCGCTGCTGGTCCTCGACGAGGTGATCGGGCCGGACGGGTATCGGCTTAAGGAGCGCGTCGACGACGGTGCCCGCCTCGATGCGGGCGGGGTGGTGTTGGTCCTCGAGGCGCCGACGCAGGGGCTGCTCACCGCCGAGCGGACCATGCTGAACCTGGTGTGCCATCTGTCGGGCATCGCGACGACCACGGCGGCCTGGGTCGAAGCGGTCGCGGGCACCGGCGCGGAGATCCGCGACACCCGCAAGACGCTGCCTGGGCTGCGGGCGCTGCAGAAGTACGCGGTGCGCGTCGGCGGAGGCGTCAACCACCGGATGGGGCTGGGCGACGCGGCGCTGATCAAGGACAACCACGTCGCCGCGGCGGGTTCGGTGGTGGCTGCGCTACGCGCCGTCCGCGAGGCCGCGCCGGATCTGCCGTGCGAGGTTGAGGTCGACTCGCTCGAGCAGCTCGACGACGTGCTGGCGGAGAACGTGGAACTCGTTCTGCTGGACAACTTCCCGATCTGGCAGACCCAGATCGCCGCGCAGCGGCGTGACGCCCGCGCCCCGGGAACGAAACTCGAGTCGTCGGGTGGACTGTCGCTGGACACCGCGGCCGAATATGCGGGTACCGGCGTCGACTACCTGGCCGTCGGCGCCCTCACCCACTCCGTGCGAGTACTCGATATCGGTTTGGATCTCTAGCGCACCAGCAGCGACCGCGCGGCGACCTTCGCCGACGCCAACGCGGCAGCGTCGCCTGCGATTCGCGACAAGATCAAAGCACCCTCGATCAGCGCGATGACCGCCAGTGCCATCCGGGTTGCGTCGTGCTCGGGCCAGCCGTCGACGCGCAACCGGTCGGCCACCGCAGCGCTCCAGCCGGCGAACGCCCGTGCCGATGCCTCGCGGACCTGCGCGCTGGCGTTGACGGACTCCGTGGCTATCGGTTCGATCGGACAGCCATCGCGCTGATCGGAGGCCAGTTGCACGGTGAGCAGGTCGATCCACCCGTCGACGATGTCAGCCACCGGCGCGTCGCTGTCGAGAAATCGGCGCAGTAGCCGCTCGATCTCGCCGCCCGCGGAGTCGACGACGGCCGCGGCGAGTTCCTGTTTCCCGTTAGGGAAGTGGTGATACAGCGAGCCGGCCTTGACGTCGGCCGTATCCAGAATCTGGTTCACGCCGGTGGCGGCGTAGCCCTGCCTGCGAAACAGTAGGGCCGCGGTGTCGATCAGAGCGGCACGGCTCCGGTCAGGGCGAGGCACCCCTTGACAATACTAGAAAGGTCGCTCAAGAATACTTGAACGACCGCTAAAGAAGGGCCAGGATGCAGCAGTTGACGTTCGAAGAGGCGGGGAAATACGCGTGGCGCAACGCCGCCGACCCGGAGATCTCCGACAGCCGCCAGGCGCTGGTGCGTCCGCTGATGGTGGCTTGTTGCGACCTGGACGTCGCCGTCGCCGAGGGCGTCTTGCCGATGCCGCCCGGACACGCCGTCGGCCACGAGGGTGTCGCCGAGGTCGTCGCCGTGGGTGACGACGTCACGACGGTGCGGGTGGCCGACAGGGTTGTGGTGCCGTTCCAGATCAACTGCGGACAATGCCGTGCATGCAGGCGCGGCGTGACCGGTTCATGTGCGGAGCTGCCGCTGATGGCGATGTACGGCATGGCGCCGCTGGCCGGGTTGGACGGTGGCGGGTTCATGTCCGACCTCGTGCTGGTGCCCTTCGCGGACGCGATGCTCCTGCCCCTTCCCCACAATGTCGACCCGGTGGCGATCGCCTCGCTGTCGGACAACATCCCCGACGGCTGGCGGGCGGTCGGCCCGTACGCCGCGGAATTGGCGGCCCTCGACGACGTCGATCGCCGTGTTCTTGTGGTGGGTCGGCGCTCGATCGGCCTGTATGCGGCGGCATTTGGCATCGCGTACGGCGCACAGGTCGACTACGTCGACACGAATCAGCAGCGGCTGGCGATGGCCGAGAAGCTCGGCGCCCGGGCGCACGACCGGCCCAAGCCCGACAAGTTGTGGGATCCGTACCCGGTCGCGGTGCACACCTCAGCCGACCCGTCGGTGCTGGCGTCCACACTGCGCATGACATGGCCCGACGGGGTATGCACCGACACCGGCATCTACTACCAGGCAGGCGTGGAGATGCCGCTGCTTCCGATGTACACCCGCGGTGTGCGCTTCGTGACCGGGCGGGTCAACGCTCGGGCGGTGATCCCGCGAATTCTCGAATTGCTCACGGCGACTTGCGATCTCTCGCCCGCAGTGGATCGCGTGGTGCCGTGGGAGGATGCGCCGTCGGTGTGGCCGGCGATGACCGGCAAGACGGTGTTCACGCGGTAGCGGCACCGCGTCGCAACAGCGAAAGCACCACCGCGGCTGCGGCGAACAACCCGGAGAACACCCGGTTCACGGCGGTTTGACGGCGAGGCGTATGCATCCACTTCAGCAGCCTGGCGGCAAGCGCGGTGTAAAGCCCCATCACCACCAGGTCAACCGAGACCATGGTGGCGCCGATCGCGACGTATTGCGGCAACAGCGGCGCGGACGGCACGACGAATTGTGGGAGCACGGCAAGGAAGAACACCAGACCCTTGGGGTTGGTGGCGTTGACGAGGAACCCGCGGACAACCAGCTTCAGCATGCCGCCATCCATCGCCTTGCCGATCTGCTCGCGGAGATCGATTGTGGCTGTGCGCCATTGCCGCACGGCGAGGTAGATCAGGTAGGCCACGCCCGCCCACTTGATGATGTTGAACGCGATGATCGAGTTCGCGACGACAGCGCCGAGGCCGATCGCGACCAGGGCGAGCTGCAGCATCAGGCCGACCTCGAGTCCCAGGATGCTCCAATACCCGCGCCGCACACCATGCGTCAGCCCGGTGGCCATCGATTGGATCGCGCCCGCGCCAGGGGAGACGGCGATCGCGATCGCGGCGCCGACGAACGTCAGCCAGACTTGCCATGCCATCGCGACAGTGTTTCACGCGATGTCGGCGACGAGCACCCCCATTTTTCGCGACTGCGCACGGGCCATGAACGGCAGACCGTCGGCGTTGCCGCCCGCGGGCACAATGCGGGGATTGACGATGTGCACGGTCTTCCGGCCGAAGTGCACGTCGGCCTCGCCCGCGGCTAGCACGTTCTTCACCCAGTCGGTCTTACCGTGACCCAGCACGATGGCCAGGGTCGTGCCCTTGCGGAAGGGCGTCACGACGGTTTGATAGGTCTTGCCAGAGTTGCGGCCACGATGCTCGATCTTGGCGAGCACCCCGGGCACGAATCGTGCGATTCGCTTGACCAGCGGGTTCATGTACTTGATCTGCAGTCGCTCGAACGCGGGTGGATAGACCATCGGGACGCCGGGAGCGTTGTTGGGGTGATCCTTTGCGGACATGAATTTGGACACTACGTGACGATGCCCGCACCACAAGGGCGCCGCTGCCGCCGATAGCGGGATGCTGAGTGCAGTGGCATTTCCTGAACAGCGGTCTATGTCAGTCTTCTGCGTCGAAACGACCGGCGGCACCCGTACCAGTGCGGTTGCGACGGCCTGAGTTAGCTACCCAGTGCGCGATACTTAGTACGACTCGCTGACGGGACTTCGCTGGCGGGTGATTGCTTCGCCGTTACTATCACCCGCATGGCAGAGCACTCGGGGTCTTCTAGAGGTTTCATGGTTTCCGTTCTGGCGCTGGTGGTAGCGCTCGTGGCAGTCGGTCTAGCCGTCTGGGCGTTGGTCAAGGCGCCCTCGTCGCCGCAGTCTGAGCAAGTTTTCACAGGCACGACGACCGACGATCCCAAGGGCGCGATCTGCGACGCGTTCACCGTCGTACGCAACGGCGTCCAGATCAACACGAACCTTCAGCCTCCCGGCGGACCCGAGGATGTCACCGGCTCGATGGCTGTTGCGGCCAACGCGCGAGTTGCTCTTTACGACGGCGGCCAGTACCTGCTGGCCCGGTTGCAGCCCGATACGCCTTCCGACCTGGCTGACGCCGTTCGCAAATTCGCCAACAACCTGATGGACATCGGCGCGCGGTCGACCTCGGGTATACCGAACTCCGAGCCGGCTCAGGCGGCGCGGCTGAAGGAAGCGGACACGGCCAACGCCACAATCACCAATCTCTGCAAGTAAGCGCCCGCCTCACCTGACCCCAGCTCGAGCGGCGCCTGCCGCGGCGATATCGATTTGGCCTGATCTGGGACAATGGATGCGTGAACGCATCGTCACCGACCATGGCCCGCATCGATTTGCGCGGCTCGGAGCTGTCGGCGGCCCGATTGCGGTCGGCGCTGCCCCGCGGCGGCGTGGACGTCGACGCGGTGGGGCCTACGGTCCGTCCGATCGTCGATGCCGTCGCCGCGCGGGGGGCCGAGGCCGCCCTGGAGTTCGGTGAGTCGTTCGACGGTGTGCGGCCTGCACAGGTTCGCGTGCCCGCGGATCGACTGCAAGGCGCGCTCGATGAGCTCCCTGCTGACGTCAGGACCGCGCTCGAGGTAGCGATCGAGCGGGCCCGCGCCGTGCATGCCGACCAGCGACGCACCGACACCACGACGACGCTCGCGCCGGGCGCAACGGTGTCGGAGCGCTGGGTGCCGGTCGAGCGCGTCGGGCTGTACGTGCCCGGCGGCAACGCCGTTTACCCCTCCAGCGTGGTGATGAACGTGGTGCCCGCCCAGACTGCCGGGGTGGACTCACTGGTCATCGCGAGCCCGCCACAGGCGCAGTTCGACGGCCTCCCGCACCCCACGATCCTCGCCGCCGCGTGCTTGCTCGGCGTCGGCGAAGTGTGGGCGGTTGGCGGCGCGCAAGGTGTCGCCCTGTTGGCGTACGGCGGAACCGACACCGACGGAACGGAATTGGCGCCGGTCGACATGGTCACCGGCCCCGGCAACATCTACGTCACCGCCGCGAAGCGGATCTGCCGCTCCCAGATCGGCATCGACGCCGAGGCCGGCCCCACCGAGATCGCGATCCTGGCTGACCACACCGCCGATCCCGTGCACGTGGCGGCCGACCTGATCAGCCAGGCCGAGCACGACGAGATGGCCGCCAGCGTGCTGGTCACCCCCAGTGCCGAGCTCGCCGACGCCACCGACCGTGAACTCGCCAGCCAGCTGCAGACCACTGTGCACCGCGACCGGGTGACCGCCGCGCTGACCGGACGCCAGTCCGCGATCGTGCTCGTGGATGACCTCGATGCCGGCGTCAAGACCGTCAACGCCTATGCCGCCGAGCACCTGGAGATCCAGACCGTCGACGCCCGCGACGTGGCAGGCCGGATCCGCTCGGCGGGCGCGATTTTCGTCGGGCCGTACGCGCCCGTCAGCCTCGGCGACTATTGCGCAGGCTCCAACCACGTGTTGCCCACCGCCGGCTGCGCCCGACACTCGAGCGGATTGTCGGTGCAGACCTTCCTGCGCGGCATCCATGTCGTCGACTACGACGAGGCCGCGCTCAAGGACGTCTCCGGGTATGTGATCACGCTTGCCGAGGCCGAGAACCTGCCCGCGCACGGCGAGGCGGTCCGTCGGAGGTTCGAGACGTGATACCCGGCAGGAAGGTCACGCTGAACGACTTGCCGCTGCGGGAGGACCTGCGCGGCAAATCGCCCTACGGAGCACCACAGCTCGCGGTTCCGGTGCGGCTCAACACGAACGAGAACCCGCACCCTCCCACTCAGGCGCTCATCGACGACGTCACGAATTCGGTCCGCGAGATAGCCGGTGATCTGCACCGGTATCCGGACCGGGATGCGGTTGCGCTTCGCACCGACCTCGCGGCGTATCTGAGCGCCAAGACCGGTGTGGACGTCGGTGTCGAAAACATCTGGGCGGCAAACGGTTCCAACGAGATCCTGCAGCAGCTGCTGCAGGCGTTCGGCGGTCCGGGCCGAAGCGCGATCGGATTCGTGCCGTCGTACTCGATGCACCCGATCATCTCGGACGGCACCCGGACCGAGTGGATGGTCGCCAACCGCGCCGACGATTTCAGCCTGGACGCCGAGGTGGCGGTGCATGCGATCAAGGAGCGCAACCCCGACATCGTGTTTGTCGCAAGCCCGAACAACCCATCGGGCCAGAGTGTTTCGCTCGACGAGTTGCGGCGGCTGCTCGAGTCCATGACCACCGGGATCCTGATCCTCGACGAGGCCTACGGCGAGTTCTCGTCGGAGCTGAGCGCGGTGAACTTGATCGCCGAATTTCCCACCAAGCTCGTCGTCACCCGCACCATGAGCAAAGCGTTCGCGTTCGCAGGCGGGCGGCTCGGGTATCTCATCGCCGCGCCCGCGATGATCGACGCCATGCTGCTGGTGCGGCTGCCGTACCACCTCTCGTCGGTCACGCAGGCGGCGGCGCGGGCCGCGCTGCGGCATGCAGACGACACACTCGGAAGCGTCGCGACGCTCATCGCCGAGCGTAATCGTGTGATAGATGCCCTGACCGGCATGGGCTTTCGGGTCATCCCCAGCGATGCGAACTTCGTGATGTTCGGCGAGTTCGCCGACGCACCCGCCACCTGGCAGCGCTATCTGGACGCGGGCATCCTGATCCGTGACGTCGGGATACCGGGATATCTGCGCGCCACGATCGGTCTGGCCGACGAGAACGATGCGCTGCTCGATGCCAGCGCACGAATAGGAGCACAGTGACAACCAACCGTCGCGCACGCGTCGAACGCAAGACAAAGGAATCCGACATCACCGTCGAGATCGACCTCGACGGCACCGGCGTCGTCAGCGTCGAAACCGGGGTGCCGTTTTATGACCACATGCTCACTTCGTTGGGCACCCACGCCAGCTTCGACCTCACCGTCCGCGCCAAGGGAGACGTCGACATCGAGGGTCACCACACGATCGAGGACACGGCCATCGTGCTGGGGCAGGCGCTGGGCGAGGCGCTCGGCGACAAGAAGGGCATCCGGCGATTCGGCGATGCGTACATCCCGATGGACGAGACGTTGGCGCATGCCGCCGTCGACGTGTCGGGGCGCCCGTACTGCGTGCACACCGGGGAGCCGGAACACATGCTGCACACCACGATTGCCGGTTCTGAGGTGCCCTATCACACCGTGATCAATCATCACGTGTTCGAGACTCTCGCGGCCAACGCCCGCATCGCTCTGCATGTGCGGACGTTGTACGGTCGCGATCCGCACCACATAACCGAGGCGCAGTACAAGGCCATCGCCCGCGCGCTGCGCCAGGCGGTTGAGTTCGATCCACGAGTGACAGGCGTGCCGTCCACCAAAGGCACACTGTGACAACGAAGTCCGTCGTTGTCCTGGACTACGGTTCCGGCAACCTTCGGTCGGCCCAGCGCGCCCTTGAACGCGTCGGTGCCGATGTCGATGTGACCGCCGACGCAGGCGCTGCCGCATCCGCCGACGGTCTGGTGGTGCCAGGCGTCGGCGCGTTCGAAGCCTGCATGACGGGCCTGAGGGGGATCGGCGGAGAAAAGATCATCGCCGAGCGGGTTGCGGCCGGCCGCCCGGTGCTCGGGGTCTGCGTCGGCATGCAGATTCTCTTCGCGCGTGGTGTGGAGTTCGGTGTCGAGTCGCAGGGGTGCGGCCAGTGGCCCGGCGCCGTCGTCCGGCTCGACGCCCCGGTGATCCCGCACATGGGCTGGAACGTCGTCGACGCCGCCGCGGGCAGCGTCCTTTTCAAGGGCATCGACGCCACTACCCGGTTCTACTTCGTGCACTCCTACGCCGCGCAGACGTGGGAGGGCGACTCCGCCGCGCTGCTGACCTGGGCGACACACCACGTGCCGTTCCTTGCCGCCGTCGAGGACGGTCCGTTGGCCGCCACCCAGTTCCATCCGGAGAAGAGTGGCGACGCCGGTGCGACGCTGCTGGCTAACTGGGTCGATGGGCTCTGATCTAGGGTTGAGCGCCGTGCCTGCAGACAAGCGTTTGATTCTTCTTCCCGCCGTAGACGTGGTGGACGGCAAGGCGGTGCGGCTCGTGCAGGGCCAGGCAGGCAGCGAGACGGACTACGGCTCCGCACTCGATGCGGCGATGACCTGGCAGCGCGACGGGGCCGAATGGATCCACCTGGTCGACCTGGACGCCGCCTTTGGCCGGGGATCCAACCGCGAACTGCTGGCTGAGGTCGTCGGCACGCTCGACGTCGACGTGGAGTTGTCCGGCGGCATCCGCGACGACGAGTCGTTGACGGCCGCCCTCGCGACCGGCTGCAGGCGGGTCAACCTCGGCACCGCGGCGCTGGAAAACCCGCAGTGGTGCGCGCGGGTCGTCGCCGAACACGGCGACAAAGTGGCCGTCGGACTGGATGTGAAAATCGACCCCTCCATGCCTGGCGGCGGGTTCCGACTGCGCGGCCGCGGTTGGGAGACCGACGGCGGCGATCTGTGGCCGGTGCTGGAACGCCTTGACAAACAAGGGTGTTCGCGGTTCGTCGTCACCGACGTCACCAAGGACGGCACACTGGCCGGACCCAACCTGGACTTGTTGTCGAGCGTCGCTGCGCGCACCGATGCTCCGGTCATTGCATCTGGTGGGGTGTCCAGCCTCGACGATCTGCGGGCGATCGCCACCCTCACCGGCAGCGGAGTCGAGGGCGCGATCATCGGAAAAGCCCTGTACGCCGGGCGGTTCACGCTGCCGCAGGCGCTTGCTGCGGTAGGGGAGTAGCCGGCGATGGCGCTCGACGGGACCGATCTCGACGCATTGGTCACCCAGGCCGCCGCGATCCTCGATGACGCCGTAAAACCGTTCGTGTCGGGCCACCGTGCCGACTCCGCTGTTCCAAAGAAGGGCAACGACTTCGCCACCGAGGTGGACCTCGCCATCGAACGACAGGTGGTAGAGGCGCTGGTGTCCACAACCGGCATCGAGGTGCACGGCGAGGAGTTCGGCGGCGCCGATGTCGCATCACCCCTGTTGTGGGTGCTTGACCCGATCGACGGCACGTTCAACTATGCGGCAGGCCTTCCCACGGCGGCGATCCTGCTGGCGCTGGTTCGCGACGGCGAGCCGGTGGTGGGACTGACATGGCTGCCGTTCACGGATCAGAAGTTCACTGCGGTCCTCGAAAAGCCGCTGTACATCAATGGTATTGCCCAACCACCGCTGGAGCACTCGAAGGTCGCCGACAGTGTCGTCGGCACAGGCACATTCGACGTCAGCTCGCGCGGACGCCTTCCTGGTCGATACCGCCTCGCCATCGTCGAGCGGCTGAGCCGGGAGTGCTCGCGGATGCGCATGCACGGCGCCATCGGCCTCGACCTGGCGTACACCGCCGCCGGAATCCTCGGTGGCGCAATCACCTTCGGTGGCCATGTCTGGGATCACGCGGCAGGTGTGGCATTGGTGCGGGCCGCAGGGGGTATCGTCACGGATTTGGCCGGTGAAGACTGGACGATCGAATCGAAGTCGGCGTTGGCTGGGGTACCCGGTGTGCACGGTGAGCTTCTCGACATCGTGCAGTCGGTAGGCGATCCGGACGATTACCGATGAACCCCAAAGACCTCGCGGTCCGCCTCATCCCGTGCCTCGACGTCGACGACGGCCGGGTGGTCAAGGGCGTCAACTTCGAGAACCTCCGCGACGCAGGCGATCCCGTCGAGCTGGCGGCAGCCTATGACCGCGAGGGCGCCGACGAGTTGACGTTCCTGGACGTGACCGCATCATCGTCGGGCCGCGCCACCATGCTGGAGGTCGTCAAGCGCACGGCCGAGCAGGTGTTCATCCCGCTGACCGTCGGCGGCGGGGTTCGGTCCGTGACCGATGTTGACGTGCTGTTGCGCGCTGGGGCCGACAAGGTCGCCGTCAACACCGCGGCGATCGCGCGCCCGGAACTGCTTGCCGAATTGTCGCGGCAGTTCGGCTCCCAGTGCATCGTGCTGTCCGTCGACGCCCGCACCGTGCCGCAGGGATCCGAACCGACGCCGTCGGGATGGGAGGTCACCACGCACGGTGGACGACGCGGGACCGGTATGGACGCCATCGAATGGGCCGCACGCGGCGCCGATCTCGGGGTCGGCGAGATCCTGCTGAACTCGATGGACTTCGACGGTACCAAGGCGGGTTTCGACCTCAAGATGCTGCGGGCGGTCCGCGGTGCAGTCACCGTGCCCGTGATCGCCAGCGGTGGGGCGGGCGCCAAGGAACATTTCGCACCCGCGGTTGTTGCAGGTGCCGACGCCGTGCTGGCGGCCAGCGTGTTCCATTTCCGGGAACTCACCATCGCCGAGGTGAAGGCGGCGATGGCGGCAGAAGGGATCGTGGTTCGATGAGCGCACTCGACGCGAGTATTGCGTCGCGCCTCAAGCGCGACGCAAACGGGTTGTTCGTCGCCGTCGCACAGGAGCGCGGCACCGGACAGGTGCTGATGGTGGCGTGGATGGACGACATCGCGCTGTCCCGCACGCTGGAAACCCGCAGAGCCACATACTTTTCACGCTCCCGTGGCGAGCACTGGGTCAAGGGCGAGACATCGGGCCACACACAACACGTGCACTCGGTGCGGCTGGACTGCGACGGCGACACCGTGCTGCTCGAAGTGGATCAGGTTGGCGGCGCCTGCCACACCGGCGACCACACCTGCTTCGACGCCGACCTGCTGCTCGGCCACGAGAGTTGATGAAGAAGACAGTCGCATTCGTCGCCGCGGCGGGGGTCGGTGCGTTGGCGATACGCCACATCGCCGCCCTGCGTAGGTCACTGGAGGCCGTGGCGCCAGAGCTGCGCACTCCCGCGATGGTCGCCGCATCCATTCCGGTCAATCCGCTTGCACTGCCTGTCCTCCGGATGGCCTACAGCTTCCGCTCCAATCCCGGGCCTCGGGTCGCGATGACTGACCGTCACGCAGCGGACACCCCTGTCCATACTCTCGTTCTGACCCCCACCGATTTCCCTGCGCCTCGGCCGGCGGTGCTATGGCTCCATGCTGGCGCAATGGTCGCGGGCACGGCGCAAATGGAGGCGCAGCCCGCGGGACGCCTGGTTCGGGATCTCGGCGTCGTCGTGGTGTCGCCCGACTATCGGCTCGCACCCGAAAACCCTTTTCCCGCAGCCTTGGATGACTGCATGGCAACCTTGCATTGGATGCGGGAACACGCGGATGAACTCGGCATCGACCGTGATCGTATCGCCGTGTGCGGAGCGAGTTCGGGCGGAGGATTGGCAGCCGCCGTCGCACAGCGCGCTCACGACGAAGACATCCGCCTGCGTGCTCAAGCGCTGATCTATCCGATGATCGACGACCGGACCACGCTCCGCGATGACCACGCCGGCCGGGGTCGGCTGACATGGTCACCGTCCTCTAACCGGCGCGCGTGGAAGGCGTACCTCGGACGTGAACCGCGGGTGTCGGACGCACCGGAATATGCTTCGCCGGCTCGGCGGAGGGATGTCGCCGGGCTTGCGCCCGCGTGGGTCGGGGTCGGGGAGCTCGACCTGTTCTACGAGGAGAACGTCGCCTACGCCGAAAAACTGAAGCAGGCCGGTGTTGCATGTGAGCTTGTCACCGTTCCGGGGATGTATCACGGCGCGGACGGCGTCGCCCAGAGCGCGCCGTCAATGAAGCGATTTCACGCGAGCATGGTGCAACATTTGCGCACCTACCTGGATGCGGCGGTGTAGAAGCTCTTCAGCTCCCGCGCGACGTCACTGCCGCTCGGCGTGTAGATGACTTCCGTAACTCCTCGTGCGCCTAATTCCGCGATGCGGGAGGCGATTTCGTTTGGCGTGCCGATCGTCGCCAGACCATCGGGGGCGTCGTTGAGCAGTTGACGGTCTCGTTCCGTCAGATGCGTCACGTGGCCCTGATGAGTGAACAGATGGCGCTGCCCTCCCGGAGCGAGGTGTTCCAGCGCTTCGCGCCATGCGCGTCCGCCTGGCAGCGCATCGACGGCCTCGGCTCCGGCGATCGCATACGTCTCGTGATAGGTGACGACCTTCCACGGCCCGACCGCTTCCCGGACACGCGGGCTTTCTCGATCCTCGCCGGGCTCCAGCACGGTCGCGGGCATGAGCATGGCGACGGGCAGCGCGTGATCCACCGGGGTGCCGGTGATGATCCCGTCGGCGATCTCGGTTGCGAGCTCGATCCCTTTGGGCCCGAACGCGCTCAGCCAGATCTCGATATCCACGGGACGCGGCGTTGTCAGGCCGTCGGCGTGGAGCATCTGCACCGGCTGTCCGTCGATCGTCACCGTCTCGCCGGCAAGCAATCCGCGCACAGCGGATACGTAGCTCTTGAGGAATTGCAGCGTCAGCGGCTGCTGGCCCATGGTGCGGCGGGCGCTCGCGCCGGTTCCGAAGCACGCCCTGAACCGTCCGCTGGACAACCGCGTGACGGTCGCGATCGCCGATGCCATCGACATCTCCGACCGCTCGTGCGGGATCAGCACCGCGGTGCCAAGGCTGATGCGTGACGTGCGTTCTGCGGCGAGCGCCAGATGCACGAACGGGTCTTCCCACAGCGACGCCGTGTCGAAGATCCAGACACGCGAATATCCCACCGTTTCGGCGACAACAGCCAGGTCGCTGAATTCCGGTCCAGGCGGCAAGCCGCAGGACAGCTCGATCGTCATGGCTCGATGATGCGGATGGCCTTGGCGCGCGCAGTCCAGCGGCCCTCGTCGTAGCCGACGATCACGGGGTGCGAGAACGCCGCGCTGACGTTGTCGGTGTTGACGGTCGCGCGTGCCTCGCCGGTCGCGACCGTTCGCCCGTCGGCGATCAGCAGCGCATGGGTCGTGGTGGTTGGAAGCTCCTCGAGATGGTGGGTGACGAGGATCGAGGCGACTTCGGGATGAGTCTCATCGAGCGAGTCGATGGTCTCCAACAGCTGCTCGCGGGCCGCCACGTCGAGTCCGGTCGTCGGTTCGTCGAGCAGCAGCAGTTGCGGTTCGGAGATCAGCGCCCGTGCGATGAGGGTGCGACCGCGTTCTCCATGCGAAAGGGTCGGCCAGACGTCGTCGGCCTTGTGCGTCAGGCCGACCGCCGCGATCATTGCTTCGGCACGCTCGCGCTCCTCGGTACTCGGCGTCCAGCGCATCGGCGTGTCGATGGTGGCGGTGATACCCGTCAGCACGACCTCGCGCACACTCAGCGAATACTGAAGGCGGTGACGGGGATTCACGTGCCCGATGAAGCGGCGCAGCTTGGCGAGGTCGACCCTGCCCATCTGCTCGCGGAGAATGTGCACGGTTCCTGACGTCGGGAACGTCACGGCGGCGCAGAAACCGAGCAGTGTGCTCTTGCCTGCCCCGTTGGGACCGAGCAGCGCCCAGTGTTCACCGGCGTTCACGGTGAGCGAGATGCCCTCGATGATCTGCTTGCCGTTGCGGCGGAACGTCACGTCACGGAGCGCGAGAACCTCTGTCACGCGGACTGCCGCTGCCGCAGCACCTCCAGCGCCTTGTCGGCGTGCGTGTCCATGCTGAACTCGCTGGCGATGACGTCGAGGATGGTTCGGTCGGTGTCGATCACAAACGTCGTGCGCTTGACCGGCATCAGCTTGCCGAGCAGCCCGCGCTTGACGCCGAACTGGCCGGCGACGGTGCCGTCGGAGTCGGACAGCAGCGGGTAGTCGAAGTTCTGGGTGTCGGAGAACTTGGCCTGTTTGGCGACGGGATCGGTGCTGATGCCGACCCGCGACGCGCCGACGGCGGCGAATTCGCTCGCAAGGTCGCGGAAGTGGCAGGCCTCTTTCGTGCAGCCCGGCGTCATCGCCGCGGGGTAGAAGAACAGCACGATCGGGCCGTCGGCGAGCAGCGATGTGAGGCTTCGCACAGCACCCGTTTGGTCCGGCAATTCGAACTCGGCTACCCGGTCACCACGTTTCATAAATGTTGACCCTACGCCTGACTGATTACCGCTCAGGCCGTACCGGCTGGGAGGATTACTACGTGCAATCGACCGCCGACCTCGCCGTCACGACCTCGCGCGAGGACTTCAGGGCGCTGGCCGCCGGGCACCGGGTCGTCCCGGTGACCCGGAAGGTGCTGGCCGACAGCGAGACGCCGCTGTCGGCCTATCGCAAGCTGGCAGCCAACCGCCCTGGCACGTTCCTGCTCGAGTCTGCGGAGAACGGTCGGTCCTGGTCGCGGTGGTCGTTCATCGGCGCTGGTGCGCCGTCCGCTTTCACCGTGCGTGACGGCCAGGCGGCGTGGCTTGGCGTGACCCCGCAGGACGCGCCGAGCGGTGGCGATCCGCTCGACGCGCTGCACGAGACGCTGGAACTGCTGCAGACCGAGCCCGTGGAGGGCCTCCCCCCGCTGTCTGGTGGCCTTGTCGGCCTTTTCGCCTACGACCTGGTGCGCAGGCTGGAACGGCTGCCCACACTGGTCGCCGACGACCTCGGGTTGCCCGACATCCTGCTGCTGCTGGCCACCGACATCGCCGCGGTCGACCACCACGAGGGCACCATCACGCTGATCGCCAACGCGGTGAACTGGAACGGCACAGACGAGCGCGTCGACTGGGCCTACGACGACGCCGTGGCGCGGCTCGACGTGATGACCGAGGCGCTCGGCAAGAATCTGTCGTCGGCGGTGGCCACCTTCAGCAGGCCTGAGCCGCTGCACCGGTCGCAGCGCACGGTCGACGAGTACGGCGCAATCGTGGAGCGGCTCGTCGGCGAGATCGAAGCCGGCGAGGCGTTCCAGGTGGTGCCTTCGCAGCGATTCGAGATGGACACCGACGTCAACCCGCTTGATGTGTACCGGATGCTGCGGGTTTCCAACCCAAGCCCGTACATGTATCTGCTGAATGTGCCCGATAGTGATGGCGGACTGGACTTTTCGGTCGTCGGGTCCAGTCCCGAGGCGCTCGTCACGGTCAAGGACGGGCGCGCGACGACACATCCCATCGCGGGAACGCGTTGGCGCGGCGCCAACGAGGAGGAGGACGTACTCCTCGAGAAGGAGCTGCGGGAGGACGAGAAGGAACGGGCCGAACACCTGATGCTCGTCGACCTCGGCCGCAACGACCTCGGCCGGGTCTGCGTGCCGGGCACAGTGCGGGTGGAGGATTACAGCCACATCGAGCGCTACAGCCACGTCATGCATCTGGTGTCGACGGTGACCGGGCAGCTGGCCGACGGCAAGACCGCGCTTGACGCCGTGGCGGCGTGCTTCCCGGCGGGCACGCTGACGGGCGCGCCGAAGGTGCGGGCGATGGAGCTCATCGAGGAGGTCGAGAAGACCCGGCGAGGCCTGTACGGCGGGGTGCTGGGCTATCTCGACTTCGCGGGCAACGCCGACTTCGCGATCGCGATCCGGACCGCGCTGATGCGCAAAGGCACGGCGTACGTGCAGGCAGGCGGGGGAGTCGTAGCGGACTCCAACGGGCCCTACGAATACAACGAGGCCGCGAACAAGGCCAAGGCGGTGCTCAACGCGATCGCCGCGGCGGAGACGCTGACCGAGCCATGATGCGGATAGGACAGCTGTCACTGCTGCTCGCGGCGGGTGCGCTGTGGCTGGCGTCGCGGATGACGTGGGTGACGGTGACGTCGTTCAACGGGCTGGGGCAGCCTCAGACGGCGACGCTCACCGGCGGGAAGTGGTCGACGGCGCTGGTGCCGCTGGCGCTGATGCTGCTGGCAGCGGTGCTGAAGTCGACGGTGGGTCCGTGGTGGCAGGAGCGGCTGCTCGCGGTCGTCGTCGGTGGGATGAGCGCGGTGATGGCCTATCTGGCGATCAGCCAATGGGTGATCCCCGATGTCGCCGTCCGCGCCGCAGGCCTCGCTGACGTCCCAGTCGCGGACCTGGTGGGCACGGAGCGGCACTACTGGGGGGCGGTATTCACGTTGATCGCCGCCGTCCTGACCCTCGCCAGTGCTGTTCTTTTCATGCGCGCACCGGTCAAAGACGCGACAGATGGCGAGAAGTACGAGGCTCCAGCACGTCGGCGTGAGTCCGCCCGGCGCCGCGCTGCAGGAGGCGACGATATGTCCGAGCGGATGATCTGGGACGCCCTCGACGAGGGCCGCGACCCTACCAAGCCGGACACCGAGGCCCGGTGATCAATGGTGCGTTCGGTACGGCTACCCTTCGAAGAAGGTGATGTGACAACAATCCGGCACGCGCGTGAAGGGAGTCCGCGGGTTATGAGTTCGGCGTCCGTGCTCGACTCCATCATCGAGGGAGTCCGCGCCGATGTCGCAGCACGCGAAGCCGTTGTCAGCCTCGACGAACTGAAGGTCGCCGCGAAGGCCGCACCGCCGCCGCTGAACGTGATGGCGGCGCTGCGCGAACCCGGTATTGGTGTCATCGCCGAAGTCAAGCGCTCGAGCCCGTCGAAAGGAGCTCTTGCGCCGATCTCCGATCCGGCGAAACTGGCCCGCGCTTACGAGGACGGCGGGGCCCGCATCGTCAGTGTGCTGACCGAACAGCGGCGCTTCAACGGATCGCTCGACGACTTGGACGCGGTGCGCGCCGCGGTGTCAATCGCGGTGCTGCGCAAGGACTTCATCGTCCGGCCGTATCAGATCCACGAGGCCCGCGCGCACGGCGCCGACATGCTGTTGCTCATCGTCGCCGCGCTCGAACAGTCGGCGCTGGTGTCGATGCTGGACCGCACCGAGTCGCTGGGGATGACCGCATTGGTCGAGGTGCACACCGAACAGGAGGCCGATCGCGCGCTGCAGGCCGGCGCGAAGGTGATCGGGGTGAACGCGCGAGATCTCAGAACGCTTGAGGTGGACCGGGATTGCTTCGCGCGCATCGCACCCGGGCTGCCGACCGACATCATCCGCATCGCCGAATCGGGTGTGCGCGGTCCGGCCGATCTGTTGGCGTACGCCGGTGCGGGCGCTGACGCCGTTCTCGTCGGCGAGGGTCTGGTCACCAGTGGTGATCCGCGCAGCGCCGTCGCCGATTTGGTTACCGCAGGCACGCATCCGTCCTGCCCTAAGCCCTCACGCTGACCAGTGGCCGATCTCGCCGGCCCGGAATTGCCGCGTTCAAGCGCCGCCGTCGCCGAACCGACCGCTCACGATCCCGATGCCAGAGGTCATTTCGGTGTCTACGGAGGACGATTCGTCCCTGAGGCGCTCATGGCCGTGATCGAGGAAGTGACCGCCGCCTACGAAAAGGCGCGCGGCGACCAGGAGTTCCTCGACGAACTCGACCGGTTGCAGCGTCATTACAGCGGGCGGCCATCCCCGCTCTACGAGGCCGCGCGGCTCAGTGAGCAAGCCGGAGGAGCGCGAATCTTCCTCAAACGAGAAGACTTGAACCACACCGGATCTCACAAGATCAACAACGTGCTTGGCCAGGCCCTGCTGGCACGGCAGATGGGCAAGACGCGCGTTATCGCCGAGACCGGCGCGGGCCAGCACGGGGTGGCCACCGCGACGGCCTGTGCACTTCTTGGTCTCGACTGTGTGATCTACATGGGCGCTGTCGACACCGCCAGGCAGGCGTTGAACGTCGCGCGGATGCGACTTCTCGGGGCGGAGGTCGTGTCGGTGGAGTCGGGGTCGAAGACACTCAAGGACGCCATCAACGATGCCTTTCGCGACTGGGTGACCAACGCCGACGACACGTATTACTGCTTCGGCACCGCTGCGGGGCCGCATCCGTTCCCGACGATGGTCCGCGACTTCCAACGGGTGATCGGTCTCGAAGCGCGCGTGCAGATCCAGGATCAGGCCGGCCGGTTGCCCGACGCTGTGACGGCCTGCGTCGGTGGCGGCTCGAATGCCATCGGCATCTTTCACGCGTTCATCGACGATCCGGGCGTCCGGCTCGTCGGCTTCGAGGCGGCCGGCGACGGCGTCGAAACCGGCCGCCACGCAGCGACCTTCACCGGTGGCTCTCCCGGTGCGTTCCAAGGTTCATTCTCGTATTTGTTGCAGGACGACGACGGACAGACCATCGAATCCCATTCGATCTCGGCGGGTTTGGACTATCCGGGCGTCGGTCCCGAGCATGCCTTCCTCAAGGACACGGGGCGTGCCGAATACCGCCCGATCACCGACACCGAGGCGATGGACGCGTTCGGTGTTCTGTGCAGAACCGAGGGCATCATCCCGGCGATCGAATCCGCCCATGCGGTGGCCGGTGCGCTGAAGCTCGGCGTCGAGCTCGGGTCGGGTTCGGTCATCCTGGTGAACATGTCGGGTCGTGGCGACAAGGACGTCGAGACGGCGGCCAAGTGGTTCGGGCTGCTCGACGGCAAGGGGTCCGCGTAGTCATGACAAGTCGACTTTCCGGCATGTTCGACGCGTGTCGGCAAGAGGAGCGTTCGGCGCTCATCGGATACCTGCCCACCGGCTACCCCGACGTGCCGGTCTCAATTTCGGCGATGACAGCACTCGTCGAATCGGGTTGCGATGTCGTCGAAGTCGGGATGCCGTACTCCGACCCCGGCATGGACGGTCCGACCATTGCTACAGCAACGGAAGCCGCGCTGCGCGGCGGCGTCCGGGTCCGTGACTCATTGGCAGCCGTCGAGGCGATCAGCAACGCCGGAGGTCGCGCCGTGGTGATGACCTACTGGAATCTCGTGTTGCGTTATGGCGTAGACGCTTTCGCGCGCGACCTTGCGGCAGCGGGAGGTCTCGGCATGATCACGCCGGATCTGATTCCCGACGAGGCCGCCGAGTGGCTCGCGGTTTCCGACGTACACGATCTGGACCGCATATTCCTGGTGGCGCCATCGTCGACGCCCGAACGCCTTGCCGCTACGGTCAATGCATCGCGCGGGTTCGTCTATGCGGCTTCCACGATGGGGGTGACGGGAGCGAGGGATGCGGTGTCGGACGCCGCACCCGAACTGGTGCGACGGGTCAAGGCGGTTTCGGACGTCCCGGTCGGCGTAGGTCTGGGGGTGCGGTCGCGCGAGCAGGCTGCCCAGATCGGTGCGTACGCCGACGGTGTAATTGTTGGTTCGGCCCTGGTGTCGGCGTTGAACGAGGGCCTGCAGCAGGTCCGTGCGCTGACCGAAGAATTGGCCGACGGTGTGCGACAAAGGATTTCTGCGTGACAACGATCATTCTGGCTTCTTTCCCCAGTCCTTCGCAGGGCGTTTGGCATCTGGGTCCGATACCTATTCGGGCCTACGCGCTGTGCATTCTCGTGGGCGTGATCGTCGCGTTGTTCATCGGCGACCGGCGGTGGGCCGAGCGTGGCGGTGAGAAGGGCACGGTCTTCGACATCGCGCTGCCGGCGATCATCTTCGGATTGATCGGCGGCAGGCTCTACCACGTCCTTACCGACTGGGAAACCTACTTCGGTCCTGGCGGTGCAGGCTTTTTGGCGGCGTTCAAGATCCAAGAAGGCGGTCTCGGCATCTGGGGTGCGGTCGCGCTCGGCGGCGTTGGCGCATGGATTGGCTGCCGGCACCGGGGCATCCCATTACCGGCATTCGGTGACGCCATCGCGCCGGGAATCATTCTGGCACAGGCGATCGGCCGAATCGGCAACTATTTCAACCAGGAACTGTTCGGTCGGGACACGACACTGCCGTGGGGCCTGGAGATATTCGAGCGCGTCGATGCCAACGGCGCGGTCAATTACCTGAACGGCGTGTCGACGGGCCGGATCGTGCAGGTGGTCCATCCGACCTTTCTGTACGAATTGATCTGGAACCTCTTGGTTTTCGCGCTGCTGATCTGGGTGGACCGCCGCTACCGGATCGGCCACGGGCGCCTGTTCGCGTTGTACGTCGCCGCATATTGCTTCGGCCGGTTCTGGATCGAGCTCATGCGCAGCGACATGGCCACGCACATCGCCGGTATCCGGATCAATTCGTTCGTGTCGGTGTTCGTGTTCATCGGTGCCGTCGTCTACATCATGGTGGCGCCCAAGGGACGCGAGGATCCGTCCGAGCTGCGTGGTGACGTCGCCGTCGAAGCGAAAGCGGCGCGGGCGGCCGAGGAATCGCGTGCCGAAGAAGTGACCAAGGAGCTGGCTGCTGTTGCGGCCACCACAGGTGTGGTCGCGGCGGCGAAGGTGGCCGGCGACAGGGAAGACGAAGACGAGGCCGAGGCCGAGGCCGACAAGCCCGACGCCGAGGAGAAGTCCGAGGCCGAGGACTCCGACGAGCCCGAAGCCGAGCCGATCGCTGAAGCCGAGCAGCTCACTAAGGACGTCGCCGAGGCGCCCGCTGAGGACATCGCCGAGGCCGAGGCGTTCGCGCAGGCAGGCGAAGAGGCCGACCAAGCCGAGCAGGCCGTCGGCGGCGTGGGTGCCGTCGAGGGCGACGAGGTTACCGACGAAGACGAGGCGGCCGAAGACGGATCCGAGGAACCCGCCGAGGCGGCGGACGCCGGCGAGCAAGTCGGCGGCGTGGGTGTAGTTGAGGGCGATGAGGTGGCCGAGGTCGAGGAGGCGGCGCCGGAGGTGCACGAGGCGGCCGTCGAGAACGCCGAGGAAGCCGCGGCGGTCGCGGACGAGGTTGCCGACGAAGACGAGGCGGACGAAGAAGCATCCGAGGAACCCGCCGACGAGGCGGGCGAAGAAGCATCCGAGGAACCCGCCGACGAGGCGGCGGACATCGGCGAGCAAGTCGGCGGCGTGGGTGTAGTTGAGGGCGATGAGGTGGCCGAGGTCGAGGAGGCGGCGCCGGAGGTGCATGAGGCGGCCGTCGAGAACGCCGAGGAAGCCGCGGCGGTCGCGGACGAGGTTGCCGAAGAGCCGGACGAGGACCAGAGCGTCGAGGCAGCGCCGGAAGACTCCGATGCGAAGCCCGATGTCGAAGACGCATCCAAGCAACCCGACGACGCTCCGGACGCCGACCAGCAAGTCGGCGGCGCGGGTGAGGGCGATGAGGCGGCCGTCCAGGATGCCGTAGCGGTGGCCGACGCCGCCGAAGAAGACGCGGCCGAACCAGACGCCGGCGAGGCGGCTAGCAGCGAGGGTGCTGTCGAGAGCGGTGAGGCGGAAAAGGCCGAAAAGGCCGCGCCGGAGGTGCACAAGGCGGCCGTCGACAACGCCAAAGCAGCCAGCACAACCCGTCGCCGATTCGGATTCAGAAGGCGACGCACCTAAATCGCCGACGGCAGAGGCGCCGATTATCCACAGTTG
>JBKPSU010000208.1:0-32218 GCA_046735135.1 Actinomycetota bacterium | reverse complement strand
GTGCGGATGGCGGGCCAGGAAGTCGAGAACCGCGACGACGCGTTCCGTCGGCGGCGACGAGCGTCTGCTGGCCTCTCTGTTCGGCATCTCAAAAATGTACCTCGCCGTTCCAAATATCGAACAATATCGCGCGTTGAGCCTGTTGACGCGAATGAGAACACGTTCTAGTTTTTAGGGGTGTACTCCCAGCCACTGACCGAGGCGATCGCCGAAGCCGAGCGTTTGGTCGCCGCCGCACCCTTCATCGAATCCGACGCCGATCTGCTCGAGGGCCTGCAGTACCTGGCCGGGTGCATCGCGGGGTGCACCCACTTGGCGTTCGACTACGAACGCGATCATCCGTTCATGCAGTCGGGCACCGGGCCGTTCACCAAGATGGGCCTCGACAACCCGGACACCCTGTACTTCGGCACCCGCGTGCAACCCGGCCACGAGTACGTCGTAGCCGGCAAGCGCGGCACCACCACCGACCTGAGCTTCCAAATGCTCGGTGGCGAGTACACCGACGACAACGTGCCCGTCAGCCAGGCGGCATTCGACGACCGGGAGCTCGACATCGCGACCGACGGCACTTTCCAATGGCGGGTCACCCCGAACAGCGCGTCGCAGTTGCTGGTTCGTGAGGTGTACAACGACTGGTCCGCACAGCGCGGGCACATCAGCATCGCCAGGACCGACACCGCGGGCACCGCGCCGCCGCCGCTGACCAAGGCGATGATCGAAAAGCGTTACGCGGTAGCGGGAAAGCAACTGGTGCAGCGCGTGAAGACCTGGCTGCAGTTCCCGCAGTGGTTCTACAACACGCTGCCGGTGAACACGATGGTTGCGCCACGCCTGACCCCGGGCGGACTGGCCACCCAGTACTCGTCGGTCGGTCATTTCGACCTCGCCCCCGAGCAGGCGCTCGTCATCACGCTGCCTGTCCCCGACGCCCCCTATCTGGGGTTCCAGCTGGGCAGCCTCTGGTACATCTCGCTCGACTACATCAACCACCAGACATCCTTGAACGGCACTCAGGCGCAAGCGGATCCGGACGGCAAGATCAGGATCGTGGTCTCCGATGCGAATCCCGGCGTGACGAACTGGGTCGAGACGCTGGGCCATCAGAAGGGATACCTGCAGTTCCGCTGGCAGCGGCTGTCCCGTGAACTCGCCGAGGCCGACGGTCCGACCGTCGAGCTCGTCGACATCGACAAGGTCGCGGCCGCGCTGCCGTACCACGAGTCGAACAAGATTTCCGAAGATGCATGGCGTGCGCGAATCGCGCTGCGCCAGAAGCAGATCGGCGACAGGATGGTGGGGTAGTGCTGGAAAACAAAGTTGTCGTCATCAGCGGTGTCGGCCCCGCACTGGGAACCACGCTCGCGCGGCGATGCGCCGAAGCCGGTGCCGATCTGGTGCTTGCGGCAAGGACCGTCGAGCGGCTCGAAGACGTCGCCAAGCAGATCACCGACATCGGGCGCCGCGCGGTGACCGTCGGCACCGACATCACCGATGAGGCGCAGGTGAACAACCTCGTCGAGGAGTCGCTCAAGGCATACGGCAAGGTGGATGTGTTGATCAACAACGCGTTTCGGGTGCCATCGATGAAGCCGTTGGCCAACACGACATTCGATCACATGCGGGATGCGATCGAGCTGACGGTGTTCGGTGCGCTGCGGCTGATCCAGGGCTTCACCCCGGCGCTCGCGGCCGCGAACGGCTCGGTGGTGAACGTGAACTCGATGGTGGTCCGCCACTCGCAGGCGAAGTACGGCGCCTACAAAATGGCGAAGTCCGCACTGCTGGCGATGTCGCAGTCTCTGGCCACCGAGCTGGGCGAGCAGGGTATCCGGGTGAATTCGATTCTGCCCGGCTATATCTGGGGAGGTACGCTGCAAGGCTACTTCGAGCACCAGGCGAGTAAGTACGGCACCACCGTCGACGAGATCTACAACGCTGCCGCAGTGGGGTCCGATCTCAAGCGATTGCCCACCGAGGACGAGGTGGCTTCTGCGATCATGTTCATGGCCAGCGACCTGTCCAGCGGGATCACCGGCCAGGCCCTGGATGTGAATTGCGGAGAATATAAAGCATGACCCGCACCGACCCGGGTACCGTCGAGGAATTGCACGCCTCGGCGGTCAAGGCGTGCGGTCTCGACGATTTCGGCTCCGACGACGACAACTACCGCGAGGCGCTCGGCGTTCTGCTCGACTCCTACCGGCGTGACGCGGACCTGACGGAGATCGGCAGCAAGATGAACCGGTTCTTCGTCCGCAACGCCCTGGTGGCGCGCTTGATGTCCGAGGCGGCGTGGAAGCAGTATCCGCAGCACACCGACGTGGCGATCGAACGACCGATCTTTGTCACGGGTCTTCCGCGGACCGGCACCACCGCCCTGCATCGTCTGATGAGCGCCGACCCGCGACATCAGGGGCTGGAGTTGTGGCTCGCGGAGTTCCCGCAGCCGCGTCCGCCCCGCGACACCTGGAAGGACAACCCGGTATTCCGTGAGCTCGACGCCCGGTTCACCAAGGCGCACAACGAGAATCCCGAGTACACCGGACTCCACTTCATGACCGCCGACGAAGTGGAGGAATGCTGGCAGCTGTTGCGCCAGTCGCTGCACTCGGTGTCCTACGAGACGCTGGCACATCTTCCGACGTACTCACGGTGGCTAGCCGCGCAGGATTGGACTAAGCCGTATCAGCGGCACCGCAAGAACCTTCAGCTGATCGGCCTGAACGACGCGGAGAAGCGCTGGGTCTTGAAGAACCCCAGCCACCTGTTCGCGCTCGATGCGTTGATGGCGGCCTATCCCGACGCGCTGGTGGTGCAGTGTCACCGGCCCGTGGAGACGATCATGGCGTCGATGTGCTCGCTTGCCCAACACACCACCGAGGGCTGGTCGAACAGCTTCAGCGGTGAACTGATCGGGCGGGATGCGATGGAGACGTGGTCGCGCGGCTTGGAGTTGTTCAACGCCGAACGGGCCAAGCACGATTCGGCCCAGTTCTACGACATGGACTATTTCGATCTGATCAAGGAACCCATCGCCACGGTCGAGGGAATCTACCGTCATTTCGGCATCGAGATGACCGACGAGGCCCGCGTCGCCATGGAGGCCAGCGACGCGGAGAGCAAGCAGGGCCCGCGGGCGCCCAAGCACAGCTACTCGCTCGAGGACTACGGGCTGACCGCCGACGCGGTCAGGGAGCGCTTCACAGGCCTGTAACCAGCAGAGGTCGACGTGAGTGCTCGTGGGATCTCGAGGAGGGTGGTCTTTCTGAAACCGTCAACAATTGTTTGACGCCTGCGATTAGAACACGCCTGGAGAGGCGGCGTCGAGCGGGGTGTATCACACCGAGAAGCTAACCGTCGCCGGGGGACGGGGCGCTCGATACCTCCTTCAGAACACCCTCGGCCACTGCATGTTTGATGCTGTCGGCGAGCTTCGGGCACGACCGCGTGCGGGCAGGCTCGCCGCCGGACTCCCGCACCTCGGAGAAGAACGCGCAGCGCCGCGTCGCTTCGGAAGTCCACTGCACCGACGTGTGCGCTGGCCCGAGTTTCTTGACGCTGACGGACACGTGGCAGAACCTGCAGTCGACGGACACCAGACCCGAGGTCAGGTATCGCTCGCGATCCCGCTGGGTGGCCTCACGGACGGCCGCGGCCCGGTCCGGGTCGGACTCGAAATTCGGTGCCTTGGACCAAGATCCGCCGCCGGTGTCGTTGCCGGGTTCGATGTGGTCGTCGTCATGAGCGCCGTGCAGGGCCAGCATCGACCGGGTCAGGCGATCGACGTCTGGTGCCTCCTGCTTGTCGCCGGAACTCATGACAGTCGCTACTTGGCGGCCTGCTCGGCGGTTTCCTTCTCTTCGGCCTGCGCCTTGAGGTTCTCCTCGACCTCGACATGCCACTTCTCGTTGGCGGCCGTCGTGTCGACCTCGATCTCGAAGCGGTCGGTCATATCAGGTGTCACGTCTGCGACGTCGACGTAGAACTGCTGATACCAGCGCCGCATCTGATAGACCGCGCCGTCCTCCTCGACAAGCAGCGGATTGTCGATGCGGGTCTTGTGCTTCCAGATCTCGACGTCCTGCAGGAAGCCCTTGCTGACCCCGTCGGTGAAGCCGGCGGCCAGCTTCTCGGTGGTCGCGTCGTCCAGGCCCTTGGGCTTCTCGACGATGACGCCCCACTGCAGCACGAACGAATTCTGGCTCACCGGGTAGTGGCAGTTGATCAGGATCGACTCGGCCTTGAAGTCGCCGTAGGTGTTGTGCAGCCAGTTGATCATGAACGACGGCCCGAAATAGCTGGCCTCGGAGTCCAGGTGCGCCTCGCCGTATGCGGTGCCCATGTCGTTGATGTCCGGGCGGCCCACATTGTGCAGGTATTGCGAGGCGATGTGCCCCTCGAAGACGTTCTTGAAGAACGTCGGCAGCCCGAAGTGGATGTAGAAGAAGTGCGCCATGTCGGTGACGTTGTCGATGATTTCGCGGCAGTTGCTGCCCTCGATCAGCATCGAGTTCCACCGCCAGTCGGTCCACCCGTCGTCGGCGAACTCCGCAATGTCCGGTATGCGCACCTCGGGTTGCGGTGGGTTGCCCTCATGGTCGTTCCAGACGAACAGCAGTCCGCCGCGAATGTCGGTGTGCCAGGCGCGGGTGCGGGCAAGGCGCGGCGTCCGCTTGGCGTACGGCACCAGTTTGCACTTGCCGTCGCCCCCCCAGCGCCAGTCGTGGAACGGGCAGGCGATTTCGTCGCCCTTGATGGTGCCCTGCGACAGGTTGCCACCCATATGCCTGCAGTAGCCGTCGAGGATCTTGATGTCGCCCTGCGAGTCGGCGAATACCACCAGCATGGTGCCGAAGATCTCGATCCCGTGCGGCTCGCCGTCGAGGTAGTCCTTGACCGGGCCGAGGCAGTGCCAACCACGCGCATACCGGTCCGGCAGCACGCCGGTGTCGATCTCGCGAATGCCACTGTGGGCTGTCTCAGTCGTCACGTCGCGCCCTCCGTCCTTGCTCTCTAACTAGAACACGTTACAGTTTTTCCCGTTCGCGGCGCAACATAAGCGCCATCTACCTGCGGTATATCTAGACAATGCCGCTGTACACATTCGAGGGCCGATCCCCGACGGTCGATCCCGGCGCTTTCGTCGCCCCGACCGCCACGCTTGTCGGCGACGTCCACGTCGAAGCCGGCGCGTCGGTGTGGTTCAACGCGGTGCTCCGTGCCGATTTCGCACCCATTATCGTCCGCGAGGGCGCCAACGTGCAGGACTGCTGCGTGCTGCACGCTCCGCCGGGCATTCCGGTGGACGTCGGACCAGGAGCGACGGTCGCGCACGGATGTGTGATCCACGGCGTGCACATCGGCGCCGAGGCGGTGATCGCCAACCACTCGACGCTGCTCGACGGCGCCGTGATCGGCTCGCGCAGCCTGATCGCCGCGCATTCGCTGGTGGTCGGCGGCACCAAGATCCCCGACGAAGTCGTCGCCGCCGGTGCACCCGCCAAGATCAGGGGCCCGGTCGCGGGCACCGGCGCACAGATGTGGGTCGACACGAACCCAGGCGCGTACCAAGACCTGGCCCGGCGCTATGTGGACGGGCTGAAGGAGATCACCGAGCCCGGGACGCCCTAGATCTTGCGGGCGCTGCTGGTTGCTTTGTCGAGCTCCCAGTAGGCGCGCAGCGCGACGATCTTGCCTTCGTCGTCAACCCGGTAGGTGAACACCCCCTCGGCGATGACCTCGTACCCTCTTGCCCGGATGACGATGTGGCCGACGTTGGCTTCCTCGTTGCCGCACTGGTAGGTCTTCTCGAAGTTGAACGTCAACTCGCTCGGCGCGATCGCCATGTCGTAAAACTTCGAGATCGCCTCTTTGCCTCTGTGCCCCTTGCCCTCCGGATCGAAGTGCGATGGTCCGATGGGGTCCTCGACGATGGCGTCGTCGGCGAAGACGGCGAGCCAGGCGTCCTTGTCGCGCGCCACCGCGGCCTCACGAGAACGCTTGCCCGCCAGGTGAACCGGCGAGTCGCTCATTCCTGCCAGCCTGAGTGGATGTACGTCTCGGCGAACCGCTTCATCGATTCGAGCTTCTTGTCCAGCGGTGGGTTGAAGCCGAGTCCCTCGAACATCCAGGGAATCGTGATGTAGTCGGTCACGCCGGATTCGGCAAGCTCGCGATGGCCGTCGACGTCGAACTTGTCTATGCACACGACCTGGTACTCGAACGGATCCTCGCCACGCCCCGCGTCGGCGAGAAGCGTCTTGAGCTTCTCGATCGTCTCCGCGATCTGCTTGGCTTTCATCATTGCGCTTGTCCAGCCGTCGCCTATACGCGCTGCGCGGCGCAGCGCGACATCGGTATGGCCGCCAACGTAGAACGGAACCGGCTTGCTCGGGGCCGGGCTCATCTGCAGCTTGTCGAAATCGTAGAACTCGCCATGGAACTCGACCATGCCGCCGCCGAGGATGAGCTTGATCACGTCGATCATCTCATCGACGCGCTTGCCCCTCTTCCCGTACGGGACGCCGCACCATTCGAATTCCTCTGGTGCCCAGCCGATGCCAACGCCGAACCCGAACCGGTTGTTGGTCAGATTCGCCACGGAGCCGACTTGGCGGGCCAACAACAACGGATTGCGGGAGCCGAGCTTCATCACGTTGGTATAGAACCGCAGCGTCGATGTCACCGCGCCCATGGCGCCCGCGGCGATCAAAGGGTCGACCCATTCGGTGTCGGCGTCCCACAGCCGCGAACCGTCCGGGGTGTAGGGATAGTCCGTCGACTGCTTCTCCATATAAAAGATCGAGTCCGGAAGCGCGATCGAGTCGAAGCCGAGTTCCTCTGCAGTCTTGGCGACTTCGACGAAATCGTTGATCCCGCTCATCGCCACGCTGCACGTATATTTCATCTTCGTCACGGCTTCTCCGCCCCGACCACCCACATCGAGTAGTACTGAGCGCCACCGCCATAGGCATGGCCGAGCGCTTTGCGGGCGCCATCGACCTGATGCTCGCCGGCCTTGCCCATCACCTGAATGGCGGACTCGGCGAACCGGATCATGCCCGATGCGCCGATCGGGTTCGACGACAGCACTCCGCCGGACGGGTTGAGCGGGATCCGGCCGCCGATTGCGGTCTCGCCCGCCTCGGTCAGCTTCCAGCCCTCGCCCTCGGGGGCGAAGCCCAAGCTCTCCAGCCACATCGGCTCGTACCAGGAGAACGGCACATACACCTCGGCGACATCGATCTCATCGATCGGGCTGGTGATGCCCGCGGCCTTCCACAACGCCGCGGCGGCGTCGCGGCTTGCCTGCGGGTTCACCTGGTCGCGACCCGCATACGCCAGCGGTTCGGTGCGTAGCGCGGTGGCGTGGATCCAGGCCACCGGATGTCCGTCGGCGACCCGGGCGTCGGCACTCTGCTCGTCGCCGATCACCATCGCCGCCGCACCGTCAGACGACGGGCAGGTCTCGTCGTAACGGATCGGATCCCACAGCATCGGCGACTCCATCACCTTTTCAAGGGTGATGTCGGGCTGATGAAGGTGGGCCAGCGGGTTTTTCGCACCGTTGAGGCGGTCCTTCACTGCCACCATGGCGCCGATGTGATTCGGAGCACCCGACCGGCGGATGTAGGCCCGAACATGCGGTGCGAAATAGCCGCCTGCGCCTGCGCCGACAGGTTTGGTGAACGGCACCGGAATGCTCAACGCCCACATGGCATTCGACTCGGACTGCTTCTCCCACGCCATGGTGAGCACGCGACGGTACTTGCCCGACTGCACGAGGCTGGCCGCGACGATCGCGGTTGAGCCGCCGACCGACCCCGCGGTGTGCACGCGGATCAGCGGCTTGTTGGTCGCGCCCATGGCGTCGACCATGAACAGCTCGGGCATCATTACGCCCTCGAAGAAGTCGGGAGCCTTGCCGACGACGACGGCGTCGATGTCGTCGAATGTCGATCCGGAGTCGGTCAGCGCCTTGTCGATGGCCTCGCGGACGAGGCCGTTCATCGAGACGTCTTTGCGCTTGGCGACGTACTTCGTCTGCCCGGTGCCGAGTACCGCAGCCAATTGCCCCGCCATGATTATTTCCCTTCCAGCACGGCGACGAGATTCTGTTGCAGCGCGGGGCCGCTGGTGGCATGGGCGAGCACCCGGGCCGCCGAACCGTCGAAGATGTGTTGTGCGGCAAAGCCGATGCGTTCCAGCCCGGCCGAGAACATCGGGTTGGCCGCAAGCGATCCGCCCGACGGGTTGACCTTTGTTGTCGCGGGAAGCCCGATCGCCTCGGTCAGGATCAGCTGCTGATGGGTGAACGGTGCGTAGAGCTCGGCCACCTCGATCGAGCCGGCGTCGCCACCCGTCGCCGCCTTGGCGGACGCCTCCGTCGACGGAGACGTGGTCAGGTCACGCGCACCGAGCACGGGTGTCTCGATGCGATGCTCGATGCCGGTGATCCACGCTGGGTTCTCCCGAAGCTCGCGAGCCCTGTCACCGGCGGCCAAGACGATCGCCGACGCACCGTCGGTGATCGGCGCGATGTCGTGGCGCCGCAGCGGATCCGCGAAGAACGGTCGGGCCAGCAGTTCGTCGATGCTCTTCGCCGGTTTCTCCGAGTCGGTCCGCTCGGCGACCGCGAACGAGTCCAGCGCCACCTGGGCCATCTGCTCGGCGGTCCACTTGCCCGCGTCGAGGCCGAAGCGCGCCTGAAGTCCCGCCATGGACACCGAATCGGGCCACAGCGGTGCGACCGTGTACGGGTCGGTCTGCAGTGAAAGCACCCGTCGCAGGGTGCCCGCCGACGACTTGCCAAAGCCGTACACCAGCGCGGTGTCGACCTGCCCGGTCAGGATCTTGATGTAGGCCTCATACAGCGCCCATGCTGCGTCCATCTCGACGTGCGACTCGTTGATCGGCGGCACCGCCCCAATCGAGTCGATCGCCGAAATGAACGAAAACGCCCGGCCGGCAAGATAATCCGACGAACCCGAACACCAGAAGCCGATATCCTGCTGGGCCAGGCCGAGTTCGTCGTAGAGCCGGTGGAAGCACGGCATCAGCATCTCGACGCCGTTGGTCGTGCCATCGGTGCGGCGCACATGCGGGGCATGGGCGAAGCCGACGACGGCTACATCGCGAAAAGTCACGTCACTCCCTCCTACAGGTGGTGCTTGTAGGTGTCGTAGTCGGCGTCGGGTTCGCCGGTCGGCTTGAAGTATTCGATGTTGTCGATGCCAAGGCCCCACTCCTCGCGGGGCTTCCACACGGCCTCGACCCGCATCCCCATCCGCACCTCGCTGGTGTCAATCTCCTGAATCAGGTGCAGGAACGGGATATCCGCGCCGTCGAGCAGCACATAGGCCGCAACGTAGGGCGGCTTGATGCGCTGGCCGGCGAAGGGGATGTTGATGATCGCGAACGTGGTGACGGTGCCCTTGTCGGGCAGTTCGACGAAGTTGTCGAGCTCGAGGCCGGTGGCCGGATCGGCCTCCTTCGGCGGGAAGTACACCTTGCCGTCTGCGCCGGTACGGGCGCCGAGCAGCTTGCCCTCCTCGAGGCCGCGCAGGAACGCACTTTCCGGAAGCGAAGCGGTGTGCTGGATTTCGATGCTGCTCGGCGTCACCTGAATGGTGACCGGTTCGCGGTCGTCGGAACTGGATGGCGACTCCGCTGATTCCTCGTCGTCACCGAGTGCGAAGTATGCGATATCGGTGATAGCGCCTGCGGGTTCGTCGGCCCAGTGCACGTGCACCCGGGCTCCGGTACTGATCACTTCCGACGAACCGGCGTCGACCGCGTGCAACAGGGCGGTGTCGGCGCCGTCGAGTTTGATCAGCGCCCACGCGAACGGCTTGTCCAGCGGTTGGCCCTCGAGCGGCTGCGATTGCCAGGTCCACGACAGCACGGTTCCGACGCCTGCCACGGGCACGACCTCGGTCAGCTGCTGGTAGGTGACGGGGTCATACTCAGCGGGCGGAACGAGCACACGCCCGTCGGAACCGCGCACGCCGAGAATCCGGCGCTCGCGTAGGGCGGTGAAGAACTGGCTAAGGAGCGGCCCTACTGAACGGGTGTAGTCGAACGACAGCTTCAGCGGTGCCGAAAGGGGCGGCTGATGCGTGTCGATCTGCACCGGGCTGCTTTGGCTGGTGGTCACAGCATCGAGTAGAACAGGTTCTAAGAATGGTTTCAACCACGGGTCGAGAGGCGGGCTAATGAAGCTTGGACTTCAGCTGGGTTATTGGGGCGCGCAGCCGCCGGAGAACCACGCCGAACTGGTGTCGGCGGCCGAGGACGCCGGCTTCGACACCGTGTTCACCGCGGAAGCCTGGGGCTCGGACGCCTACACACCGCTGGCCTGGTGGGGCCGCGAGACCACGCGGATGCGGCTCGGCACGTCGGTGATCCAGCTGTCGGCCAGAACCCCGACTGCGTGCGCGATGGCCGCGCTGACGCTCGATCACCTGTCCGGCGGGCGGCACATCCTCGGCCTCGGGGTGTCAGGGCCGCAGGTCGTCGAGGGCTGGTACGGCCAGAAGTTCCCCAAGCCGCTGGCCCGCACCCGCGAATACATCGACATCCTCCGGCAGGTCTGGGCGCGCGAGGCCCCGGTAAGAAGCGACGGGCCGCACTACCCGCTGCCGCTCACCGGCGAGGGCACCTCCGGCCTCGGCAAGAACCTCAAGCCCATCACCCACCCGCTTCGTGCCGACATCCCGGTGATGCTGGGCGCAGAAGGGCCGAAGAACGTTGCACTGGCCGCCGAGATCTGCGACGGCTGGCTGCCCATCTTCTACTCCCCCCGGATAGCCGGCATGTACAACGACTGGCTGGACGAGGGCTTCGCGCGCTCTGGCGCGCGTCGAAACAGGGAGACGTTCGAAATCTGCGCGACGGCCCAGGTGGTCGTCACCGACGATCGTCGGGAGGTGATGGAGTTGATGAAGCCGCACCTGGCGCTCTATATGGGCGGAATGGGCGCCGAGGACACCAACTTCCACGCCGACGTCTACCGCCGGATGGGTTACGCCGAGGTGGTGGACGACGTCACCAAGTTGTTCCGGTCCGACCGCAAGGACGAGGCCGCCAAGATCATTCCCGATGAACTTGTCGATGACTCGGCGATCGTGGGGGACCTCAACTATGTCCGGCAGCAGATCAAGGCCTGGGAGGCCGCGGGCGTCACGATGATGGTGGTCGGTGCCCGGTCGAGCGAGCAGATTCGCGACCTTGCGAGTTTGGTGTAGACACTTCTTGCTAGTTGTCTAGAACGCGTTCTAGATTGGCTCGATGACTGCTTCGCAGCACACGATCGCCGGCCAGATCGTCACCATGCCGGTGAAGGTCCGCAAGGCCGAGCAACACATGGCGATGTTCTCCGTCGACGCCGACGCCGCCCAGCAGATGATCGACTACAGCGGGCTGCAAGTGTGCCGTTACCTTCCCGGTCGCGCGATCGTCGTGCTGATGCTGATGCACTACATCGACGGCGACCTGGGTCAGTACTACGAGTTCGGCACCAACGTGATGGTCAACCCGCCCGGGTCGACGGCGAGTGGACTGCGTGCTCTGCAGTCGGCGGGTGCGCTCATCCACCACCTCCCGGTCGATCAGGAGTTCACCCTCGAAGCCGGTACGACGATATGGGGCTATCCGAAGGTGATGGCCGACTTCACGATTCGCGATGGCCGCCAGTTCGGATTCGACCTCAACATCGACGGACAGTTCGTGGTCGGCATGGAATTCCGCCGTGGTCTGCCGGTTCCGCTGACCCGACGCAATCAGGCACAACGCAGCTACTCGCATCGCGACGGAGTCACGCGCGAGACCGCATTCGAGATGTCGATGACCGGGGTGCGCAACCGACCCGGCGGTGTAGTAATGCGGTTGGGCGATCACGCGTACGCGAAAGAGCTTGCTTCCCTTGGCTTCCCGAAGACCGCGCTGATGTCGAGCGCGGTGGAGAACGTGCAGATGTCGTTCGACGACGCTACGGAGGTTTCACGGTGACGACGACCAAGCCGGACGTGGATCTCACCGACGGCGCGTTCTACGCCGACCGTCCCGTGTCTCGCGAGGTCTACCGCTGGATGCGAGAGAACGAGCCCGTGTTCCGCGACCGCAACGGACTGGCAGCCGCGGCGACGTATGCCGCGGTGATCGAGGCCGAGCGCAACCCCGAGCTGTTCTCCAACGCCGGTGGTATCCGTCCCGATCAGGGACCGCTGCCGATGATGATCGACATGGATGATCCTGCACATCTGTTGCGGCGCAAGCTCGTCAACGCCGGCTTCACGCGCAAGCGGTTGAAGGTCCAAGACGCGTCGATCGGCGCGCTGTGCGACATGCTCATCGACGCGGTGTGCGAGCGCGGCGAATGCGATTTGGTTCAGGACCTTGCGGCACCGCTCCCGATGGCGGTCATCGGCGACATGCTCGGTGTGTTGCCGGACGAGCGGGAGATGTTCCTCAAATGGTCCGACGAGATGATGGTCGGCCTCAGTTCCACCGTGTCAGAGGCGGATCTGCAGGTGACGATGGATGCCTTTGTCGCATACAACGGCTACACCCGCAACAAGATCGAACAGCGTCGCGCCGAACCGACCGACGACCTGATCAGCGTATTGGTGCACTCGGAGGTGGACGGCGAGCGGCTGAGCGACGATGACATCCTTCAGGAGACGCTACTGATACTCGTCGGCGGCGACGAGACCACGCGCCACACGATCTCCGGCGGGATCGAGCAGTTGATCCGCAACCGCGACCAGTGGGATCTGCTTCAGAACGACTCCGAACTGCTTCCCGGTGCGATCGAGGAGATGCTGCGCTGGACGTCGCCGCTGAAGAACATGGCGCGAACGGTCACCGCTGACACGGAGTTTCACGGCGCCAGCCTCGAGCAGGGCGAGAAGATGATCCTGTTGTTCGAGTCGGCGAACTTCGACGAAGAAGTATTCGGAGACCCGGACAACTTCCGAATTCAGCGAGATCCGAACAGCCACTTGGCGTTCGGGTTCGGCACGCACTTCTGCCTCGGCAACCAGCTGGCTCGCATCGAGCTGATCAATATGACGCGTCGGGTCTTGCAGCGGCTGCCGGACCTCCGGTTGGCGTCCGATGACAAGCTCCCGCTGCGGCCCGCGAACTTCGTGTCCGGGCTCGAGGAGATGCGGGTCACGTTCACCCCGACCAAGCCGCTCGTCGGCTAACTGTCCAGGAAGACCACGTTCTGTTCGACGGCGTTGCGCGGTATCGGTACATTGTTCGCGGGGAACGCCGGGTCTGGATAGCCGATGGCGAGCCCGCACAGGATCCGCATGTCCTCTCCGATGTTCAGTTGCTCACGGACAACCTCCGGATATCCCGCGATCGACACCTGCGCACAGGTCCCCAGCCCGCGCGCCGTCAGCGCCAGCAGCAGAGTCTGCAGGAACATGCCGACGCCCATCGCGTCGACGTAGTCGAGATCGCGGTGCATGCAGACGATTCCGGCCAACGGCGCGCGGAAGAACTCCCAGTTGCGCAACACCGCGATCCGCCGGGCTTCGGCGTCGTGACGCGAAATACCCATCGACCCGTACACCAACGCGCCCAGATCGCGCCGCATTTGCGCGAACGACTCCGGCAACACCGGCACGGCCGGTGACTCGACCGCTGCCACCTCGAGCAGGGCTTCCACGAGTCGGTCCCTGGCGGGTCCGGAGGCCAGCACGAGATGCCACGGCTGGATGTTCGAGTTCGACGGTGCCCGCATCGCGAGTGTCAGCGCCTCGTACACCAGGTCGGTCGGCACGGGCTTGTCCCGAAGGAACATGCGCGTCGAATGCCGCTCCGCGATCGCCTCTTCCAGGTCGTACACACCACCAAGTGTGTCGTTTGTTGCGGCGTTTACTCGCACTTTGGCGCAACAAACGGCACAGTTGTGGAGGCCGGGGCGCGGGCGGCTACTTCATCGTGAAGTTGGGGGCGCGCTTCTCTTTGAACGCCAGCGGGCCTTCCTTGGCGTCGTCGGACAGGAACACCGTGATCCCGATCTGGGTGTCGATCTTGAACGCGTCGTTCTCGTGCATGCCCTCGGTCTCGTGGATCGTCTTCAAGATGGCCTGCACCGCGAGCGGGCCGTTCTTGTTGATCACCTCGGCGATCTCCAGCGCCTTCTCCAGCGCCGAGCCGTCCGGCACCACGTATCCGACCAGACCCATCTCCTTGGCCTCGGTCGCCGTGATGTGCCGCCCGGTCAACAGCAGATCGCACGCCACGGTGTAGGGAATTTGTCGGACCAAGCGCACAGCGGACCCGCCCATCGGGTACAGGCTCCACTTGGCCTCGGAGATGCCGAACTTGGCGCTCTCACCCGCGATGCGGATATCGGTGCCCTGCAGGATCTCGGTGCCGCCTGCGATGGCAGGCCCCTCGACGGCAGCGATCAGCGGCTTGGTCAGCCGGCGGCCCTTCAGCAGGGCGTCGATGCGCGACGGGTCGTAGCTGCCGTCTTTGAACGAGTCGCCCGGCGGCTTGGCCGTCGCCGCCTTGAGGTCCATGCCCGCGCAGAAGTAGCCGCCCGCCCCGGTCAGGATGCAGCTCCTGATCTGGGGATCGTTGTCGACGCGGTCCCACGCCTCGACCATGATCGAGAGCATCTCGGTGGAGAGCGCGTTGCGGGCCTCGGGGCGGTTGAGCGTCAAGATCAGCGTGTGTCCGCGCTGCTCAATGAGGGCGTCGGCGCCCTTTTCCGAGTTTTCACCGTCGCTCACGGAACCGTCCGCCTTCCTGCATCGACGCCACAGACTTGTCACGAAATGTAACACGTTCTAGTTTGGTGCCGTGGCCCTGAACATCGCAGACCTCGCCGAGCACGCCATCGACGCCGTGCCAGACCGCGTCGCCCTGATCTGCGGCGACGACCAGCTGACCTACGGACAGCTGGAAGAGAAGGCCAACCGCCTCGCGCACTACTTGATCGACCACGGCGTGAAGAAGGACGACAAGGTCGGGCTGTACTGCCGGAACCGCAACGAGATCGTCATCGCGATGCTCGGCATCGTGAAGGCCGGCGCCATTCTCGTCAACGTCAACTTCCGCTATGTCGAGGGCGAGCTGCGGTACCTGTTCGACAACTCCGACATGGTCGCGCTGGTTCACGAGCAGCAGTACTCGGACCGCGTCGCCAACGTGCTGCCCGACACTCCCAACGTGAAGACCGTCCTCGTCATCGACGACGGGAGCGGCGGTGGTGACGAACAGTTCACGCGCTACGGCGGCGTCGACTTCTACTCCGCGCTGGAGCAGGCGTCGCCCGAGCGTGACTTCGGCGAGCGCAGCGCCGACGACATCTACCTGCTCTACACCGGCGGCACGACCGGCTTCCCGAAGGGCGTCATGTGGCGCCACGAGGACATCTACCGGGTGCTGTTCGGCGGAACCGATTTCGCCACAGGTGAATTCGTAAAGGATGAGCACGACCTGGCCAAGGCCGCCGCCGAGAATGCGCCGATGATCCGGTACCCGATCCCGCCGATGATCCACGGCGCCACTCAGTCGGCCACCTGGATGTCGATCTTCTCCGGCCAAACCACCGTGCTCGCACCGGAATTCAACGCCGACGACGTGTGGAAGACGATTCACAAGCACAAGGTCAACCTGCTGTTCTTCACCGGCGACGCGATGGCCCGCCCGCTGTTGGACGCGCTGCAAACCGCGCATGACAAGGGCGAGGACTACGACCTGTCATCGCTGTTCCTGTTGGCCAGCACCGCCGCGCTGTTCTCGACGAGCATCAAGGAGAAGCTGCTCGAACTGCTGCCCGACCGGATCATCACCGACTCGATCGGCTCATCGGAGACCGGCTTCGGCGGCACCAGCATCGTCGCCAAGGGCGAGCACCACATGGGCGGCCCGCGCGTCACGATCGACCACCGCACCGTCGTCCTCGACGAGGACGGCAACGAGGTGAAACCGGGTTCGGGTGTGCGCGGCGTCATCGCCAAGAAGGGCAACATCCCGGTCGGCTACTACAAGGACGAGAAGAAGACCGCCGAGACGTTCAAGACGTACAACGGTGTGCGGTATGCGATCCCAGGCGACTACGCGGAGGTCGAAGCCGACGGCAGCGTGACGATGCTCGGCCGCGGTTCGGTGTCGATCAACAGCGGCGGCGAGAAGATCTACCCCGAAGAGGTGGAGGCCGCGCTCAAAGGCCATCCCGACGTGTTCGACGCGCTCGTGGTCGGCGTGCCCGATCCGCGCTTCGGCCAGCACGTCGCGGCGGTTGTCCAGTCCCGCGAAGGCGTCCGTCCGTCGCTGGCCGAGCTTGACTCGTTCGTGCGCAGCGAGATCGCGGGATACAAAGTGCCGCGCAGTCTCTGGTTCGTCGACGAGGTGAGGCGCTCTCCGGCGGGCAAGCCCGACTACCGGTGGGCCAAGGACCAGACCGAGGCACGCCCGGCCGACGACGTGCACGCCAATCACGTGGGAACGCCGACCTGATGCACACCGAGCTGTGTGACCGCTTCGGCATCACCTACCCGATCTTCGTCTTCACCCCGTCGGAGAAGGTGGCCGCAGCGGTCAGCAAGGCGGGCGGCCTCGGTGTGCTCGGCTGTGTTCGGTTCAACGACCCTGACGACCTCGACGGCGTGCTGACCTGGATGGACGAGAACACTTTCGGCTTGCCCTACGGTGTCGACGTCGTCATGCCTGCCAGGATCCCGGCCGAGGGCAGCGCCGCCGACATCGACAAGCTGATCCCGCAGGCGCATCGCCAGTTCGTCGACAAGACGCTCGCCGCCCTAGGCGTGCCACCGCTGCCCGACGACGAGGAGCGCTCCGCAGGGGTGCTCGGCTGGCTGCATTCGGTGGCGCGGTCGCATGTCGAAGTGGCGCTCAGACATCCGATCAAGCTGATCGCCAACGCGCTCGGGTCGCCGCCGAAGGACGTCATCGACCAGGTGCACGAGGCCGGTGTCCCCGTCGCAGCGCTGGCGGGCAGCGCCAAGCACGCGCAGCGGCATGTCGACAACGGCGTCGACATCGTCGTCGCCCAGGGCCACGAGGCCGGTGGGCACACCGGTGAGATCGGGTCGATGGTGCTGTGGCCGGAAATCGTTGACGCTCTTGATGGCCGGGCCCCGGTGCTCGCCGCAGGCGGCATCGGCACCGGGCGTCAGGTGGCCGCGGCGCTCGCGCTGGGCGCGTCGGGCGTGTGGATGGGATCGGCGTTCCTGACATCGGCCGAATACGACTTGGGACATCGCACCGAGGCGGGCACATCGGTGATCCAGCAGGCGCTGCTCGGCGCGACATCCAGCGACACCGTCCGCAGGCGCATCTACACCGGCAAGCCGGCGCGGCTGCTCAAGAGCCGGTGGACCGATGCGTGGGATGCCCCCGACGCACCCGAACCGCTGCCGATGCCGCTGCAGAACATCCTCGTCAGTGAGGCACATCAGCGGATGAGCGAGTCGTCGGACCCGACCGCGGTGGCGATGCCGGTCGGCCAGATCGTCGGCCGGATGAACGAGATCCGGCCCGTCGCCGACATCATCGCCGAACTGGTCAGCGGATTCGAGGACGCGACGAATCGCCTCGACGACATCCGGAAAGGCTGACGCACCTCAGTCCTCCCAGGGCTCGCATACATGCCGACGAGACTGCGGAAGATGACAGAAATCGAGCGGAAATCGTCAACAACCGTAGTTTCGCCGAAAATCGACGTGTCCGATTTGTTCACGACGCGGCAGGTGCAGCCGACCTAACCTGCCGGTATGGACATTCGAGTGACATCGGCCGTCGTCGAGATCGCCGTCAATGACATGGGCCGCGCCCTCGACTTCTACCGACTGTTCGGCCTGGACTTTCCCGAGCCGGAGGGTCCGCACGTGGAAGTCGAACTCCCGGGTGGAAACAAGCTGGCGTTGGACGACGAAGCGATCATCGCGGGCATGCACCCGGGGTGGACGCCACCGACGCAGCAGGGCCGAGTGGCGCTGGCGTTCAAGGTGAGTGAGCCGTCGGAGGTCGACGGCCTCTACGAGCGCATCACCGCCGCGGGGCATCCCGGTGCGCTCAAGCCGTTCGACGCGCCGTGGGGTCAGCGCTATGCGACCGTCACGGATCCCGACGGGACGTCGATCGACATCTTCTGCCCGTTGTCCTGACGCAGCGTCGCCACCGACATGCCGGCGAGGTCACGCACCTCGCGGTGCAGATGCGGTTGGTCGGCGTAACCCGCGGCAGCGGCCACGGCTGCCGCGGACTGCCCGTCGTCGAGCAGGCGGACGGCGCGGCGGAATCGCAGAATGCGCCGCAGCGTCGCAGGCCCGTAACCGTAAACAACCCCGCAGTGCCGCTGCAGGGTGCGGCTCGACCATCCGATCTGGCTCGCAACGTCGGCCACAGCAGCGCCGCGGGCGAGGCGGCCGGTGATATGACGCAGCTGCGGTAACGACCAGGGCGCCGTCTCGTTCGCGGGTTCGCCGGAAGCCAGTGCGGTGGCCAACCCGACCAGCGAACGGTCGTGCGAAACGCCGACCCCCAGATCGGCCAGGGCTACCCGGCTGTTGCGCAGCTCCGCCGCGGGAACGCCGAGCAGCCGGGGCAGCACGCCGGGCCGAAACCGCAAGCCGACGAACGTTTCTCGGCTCCGTGGACTGATGAACGCGGTGGTGTCCGGGCCCGCGACGACAACTCGGTCGGCCATCCTCATGAGATCCATGCAGCCGTCGGGCAGCACACGGACGGGCTCTGGCGGTCCGTCCACCACCCACGCACCTTCCACGAGGTCGCGCAATTGCGTCGGCGGTGGGAATTCACGGTAACCCACCCTCGCGAGGTTACCGCTCGATGGGCCAGACCGCGTCGGCGCAGACGGTGCCCTCCGCGGCCAGCTGCCGTTTGATCACCTTGAAGGACTCGGTGCGCGGCAGCTCGCTTGCGACCCGCACGAACGACGGCCACTGCTTCGGGCCCAGGTCGGGCTGCGCAGTCAGGAAGTCACGGAACGCGCCGACGTCGAATGTGGCGCCGTCGGCGAGAAGCATCGCAGCCATCACCTGATCCCCGACGTCGGGTGCCGGAATCCCGTATACGGCCACCTCGACGATGTCGGGATGGCGAAGCAGTACCCGCTCGATCGGTGCGGCGCCGAGGTTCTCGCCGTCGACGCGCATCCAGTCACCCAGCCGCCCCGCGAAGTACGCGTAGCCGTTCTCGTCGCGGTAGCCGAGGTCGCCGCTGTGGTAGACGCCGCCGCGCATGCGCTCGGCGTCGGCATCGGGATCGTTGTAGTAGCCCTCGAAACGTCCCGCCCCGGCGGTGTTGACGATCTCACCCGTCACACCGGGCGGGCACGGTTCGCCGGTGTCCACGTCGACGATCTCGGTGCCGTCGGGCAGCGGTCCCAAGGAGCCCGGCGGGGTGTCCGGGGTGCGGCCGATCGCGACTCCGCCTTCGGTGGAACCGAATCCGTCGACGACGATGGTGTCGAACCTCTGGGCGAACCGCTCGATGTCGCCGGGGGCGCCCTCGTTTCCGTACACCGCCCTCAGCGGGTTGTCGGCGTCGTCGGCACGCTCTGGTGTTGCGAGCACATAGGACAATGGCTTGCCGACATAGTTGGCATACGTCGCCCCGTAACGCCGGACGTCGGGTAGGAACTGCGAGGCAGAGAACTTGCGCCGCAACACCATCGAGCCCGTGCAGGCCAGCGACACCGCCCAGCCGACAAGCACGGCGTTCGAGTGGAACAGCGGCATGGACACGTAGCAGACGTCGCCGGGCCCGAGCCCGAACCGTTCGGTCATCATGACGCCTGCGATCGCGACCTTGCCGTGGCTGCAGATCACCGCCTTGGGGTCGCCGCTGGTCCCCGACGTGTATATCAGCATGAACGTGTCGGCGGGCTCGGGCGCTTGCGCGGTCAACGGCTCCCCGTTATGCGCCGCGACCTCGGCAGTCCACTCCGGTGAGTCGACGTCGATGTGGTCGATGTCGCCGACGACCACGGCCGATGCCGAATCGGCAAGCACCAGTTGGCAATCCGCATGCCGGATATCGCGCGCCAGTGCGGCACCGCGGCGGATCGGATTGAGACCCACCGGCACGATGCCGGTCAGCCCGGCGGCGATCAGCAGCGAGGAGAAGAACGGAGTGTTCTGCAGCAGCACGCCGACGTGCGGCGGCTTCGTCGGATCCAGCCGCGCACGCAGCGCCGCGGCCACCGACGCACCCTGCGCAATGTGGTCGCGCCAGGACGTGAAGGTTTCCTCGAAATACACGCCGCGGTCGTCGACCTCGATCAGCGGTGTGATCAGCGAGGTGACGGTGGGGAGCTCGCTCCCCGTTGCTGGATTCAAGCCGGTGTGTCGGCGAGTTCCCGGCCGATGCGCAGCAGCTGCCCGGTGGCGCCGCCGACCGCGAACTCGGTCTGCTTGGCCGCCAGGAAGTAGCGGTGCACCGGATGGTCGGTGTCGATACCGACGCCTCCGTGCACGTGCACCGTGGTGTGCGCGACGCGGTGTCCCGCCTCGGCGGCCCAGAATGCCGCCGTGTGCACATCCACTTCGGCGGGGAGATCTTCCGAAATGCGCCATGCCGCCTGCGTCACGGTCAACCGCAGACCTTTGATGTCGATGTAGCCGTCGGCCAGCCGCGACGACACCGCCTGGAAGCTGCCGATCGGCCGGTCGAACTGCTCGCGCTCGCGCGCGTACTCCGCGGTGAGCTCGAGCGCCCGCTCGAGCACGCCGAGCTGATAGGCGCTGCGGCCCAGCGTTGCGTGCGTGGTCAGCCACGAGACGACCTCGTCGCCGCCGACGACCTTGTCGTCCCCGAGCTCGACGCCGTGCAGCTCGAGGTGCCCGACGCTGCCGTGGCCGGTGGTGTTCAGCGACGTCAGTGAAACTCCGCCGTCATCCTTGGCTACCACGAAAACCTTTGTGCCGGAGTCAGTCTCGGCGGATACCAGGAATGCGTCGGCGACTGGTCCGTAGAAGACCTGCGTTCTGGTCCCGGTGAGCCTGTAGCCATCGCCGTTGGCTGTCGCCTGCACGGGCCCCTCACCCATGTCGCCGTCCAGCGCCACCGTGACGATCTTGTCGCCGCTGACTGCGGGCAGCCCCCACGCCTGCTGCAGTGTCTCCGAACCGAACTTCGCCAACGCGCCCGCGGCGAGCACGGCCGACTCCAGGTAAGGCACCGCGGCCATCTGCCTGCCGAGTGCCACGAGCACCGCCACCTGCTCGAGCGCCCCGAAACCCCCGCCGCCCAACGACTCCGGCGCGGTGGTGGACAACACGTCGGCGTCCTTGAGCTTGGCCCACAGGTCGCTGTCGAACCGTTCGTCGAGCCCGTCGAGTTCGCGCTGGCGCTCGGGCGTGCACACCGATTCGGTGATGGTGCGCGCCAGCCCGCCCAGGTCCTCTGCGGCTTCAGTGGTCGTGAAATCCATGTCGAACGTCCTTACCGGTTCACTCGGGGCAGGCCGAGCGCGACCATGCCGATGATGTCGCGCTGAATCTCGTTCGTGCCGCCGCCGAACGTCAGGATCAGGCACGATCGGTGCATGCGCTCGATCCGCCCGCGCAGCAGCGCGCCGGGTGAGTCGGTCCGCACCGTGGCTGCGGTGCCGAGCACCTCCATCAGCAGCCGGTACGCCTCGGTGGCCAGCTCGGTGCCGTAAACCTTCGCCGCCGATGCGTCGGCCGGTGACGGGGCGGCGTCCTCGGTGGAGGCCAGCTCCCAGTTGATCAGCTTCAGCACCTCGGCCTTGGCGTGCACGCGGGCGAGGTTCAGCTGCACCCATTCCGAATCGATCAGCCGGCTGCCGTGCACGTCCTTGGTGTTCTGCGCCCACTCGCGAACACCGTTGAGCGCCGCGAAGATCGGTTGAGCGGATACCAGCGCGACGCGTTCGTGATTGAGCTGGTTGGTCACCAGCTTCCAGCCCGCATTCTCCTCGCCGACCAGGTTAGTGGCCGGCACTCGAACATCCTGGTAGTAGGTGGCGCTGGTGTCGACGCCTGCCATCGTGTGCACCGGCGTCCAAGAGAAGCCGTCGGCCGCGGTGGGCACGATGAGCATCGAGATGCCCCTGTGCTTCTTGGCCTCAGGGTTGGTGCGCACCGCCAGCCAGACATAGTCGGCGTACGCGATGAGGCTGGTCCACATCTTCTGGCCGTTGATGACGTAGTCGTCACCGTCGCGCACCGCGGTGGTGCGCAACGCGGCCAGGTCGGTGCCCGCACCCGGCTCGGAGTAGCCGATCGAGAAGTGCAGCTCGCCGGCTGCGATCTTCGGCAGGAAGAATTTCTTCTGCTCGTCGGTGCCGAACGCCATGATCGTTGGCGCGACGCTGTTGATGGTCAGGAACGGGACCGGCACGTTGGCGATCGAGGCCTCGTCGTTGAAGATCAGGCTGTCCATGTGCGTGCGTTCCTGGCCGCCGTACTCCTTGGGCCACGACAGTGTCAGCCAGCCGTCCTTGCCCATCTGCGCGACGGTCTCGCGGTACACGTTGCCGCGCCCCATCTCGCCGTCATTGCTCGAGAGAGCCTCGGCGCGCTCGGGGGTCATGAGCTTGGTGAAGTAGGCGCGCAGCTCGCGGCGCAACTCATCTTGCTCGGGGGTGTAGCCGATCCGCATCGCCACGTCCTTAACGTCGCCCATCATCACCAATGCAGACCCAGTCTGCCATCCCGGTTGTAACACGTTCTAGTCTTGGGGTCCAGCGACGGTTTTCTCCGGTAGCTTCCCGACCTGGTCGTATTGTGGGGTCTGACCGGTGAACAGGCCGCCGGAGCTGACTGCTAGGAGGTTGTCGTGCGAGTTGAAGTTGACCGCGATCGGTGTGAAGGTAACGCCGTCTGCGTGGGAATCGCGCCTGACCTGTTCGATCTCGACGACGAGGATTACGCGGTGGTGAAGCAGGATCCGGTGGCCGCCGACCAGGAGGACCTGGCCGAGCAGTCGATCGCCGAATGCCCGCGCGCCGCGTTGCTTCGCAAGGACTAGAGGTATTCATAAGTGAGCGCACAAGAAGACGACCTGACCGATCTGTCCGGCCGAGTCGCGGTGGTGACAGGAGCGGCCGCGGGCCTGGGCCGGGCGGAGGCCATCGGCCTGGCCCGCTCGGGCGCCACCATCGTGGTCAACGACATCGCCGCGGCCCTGGACAAATCGGATGTCTTCGACGAAATCGTTGCGGCGGGCAGCAAGGCCGTCGCGGTCGAGGGCGACATCAGTCAGCGCAGCACCGCCGACGAACTCGTCGCCACCGCCGACGGTCTTGGTGGGCTCCACATAGTGGTCAACAACGCGGGCATCACCCGCGACAAGATGCTGTTCAACATGTCCGACGAGGACTGGGACGCCGTCATCGCCGTGCACCTGCGCGGCCACTTCCTGTTGACCCGCAACGCCGCGACCTATTGGCGAGCCAAAGCCAAGGAAGGTGACGGCTCGGTCTACGGCCGCATCATCAACACGTCCTCGGAGGCGGGCCTCACCGGCCCCGTCGGCCAGGCGAACTACGGCGCCGCCAAGGCCGGCATCATCCAGCTGACGCTGACCGCGGCCAGGGCGCTCGAGCGCTACGGCGTGCGGGCGAACGCGATCGCCCCGCGCGCACGCACCGCGATGACGGCCGACGTGTTCGGCGAGGCGCCGGAACTCGCCGCGGGACAGACCGACAGCCTTTCGCCGGATCACGTGGTCTCGCTCGTTCGCTTTCTGGCGTCGCCGGCATCACACGGCGTCAGCGGACAGGTGTTCATCGTGTACGGCCCGACGGTTACGCTGCTGGCGGCGCCGACGGCCGAGCGTCAATTCACTGCCAACGCCGACGCATGGGTGCCCGAAGAGCTCAGCTCGACGCTGCGCGCGTACTTTGCTGACCGTGAACTCGAGCGAGGATTCTCTGCCACCCACCTGATGGGAAATTCCTAAGAGTTGGCTGAAGGCCGGATAACTTCCGTAGCTAGAACACGTTCTAGAATGACCTGGGTCACACCAGCCCTGACCTGGACATAAGCTGCGTTTGTGTCTCAATTGGGGTTCTTTGACACTGCGAACTTGTTCTAGTTAGTATGATCCGGCTCACTAAGAATTGAATGCGACGCAGGGGTGAAAGGTCAACCGCCCACGGCCCGCGCCGGAACCGCGAGCTGTTCGACGACGGCGTCGTCGCGCACATGAGGCTCAACAGCGGCACGCCGGTACCCGACAACGTGACCGCGACGGTGAAGAGCGTCTCGGCCGTCGGCGAGCAGTACATCGACCTGGTGCCGCCGGAGAAGCCGTCGTCGGCGAAGCTACGCAACGGCGCGTCCATCAGCAAGGACCGCACGGCGATCGGCCAGGATATCTCGGGCCTACTCACCGAGTCGGACCGGCTGGTTGCCAGCGTCGGTGATACCAGATTGCAGGACCTGCTCCGGGAAACGTTCAAGGCGTTCAACGGTTCCGGACCTGAGCTGGCTCGGCTGATCCAGTCGTCGCGGCTGCTCGTCGACGAGGCCAACGCCAACTATGGGCAGGTCGACCAGTTGATCGACCAGGCCGGGCCCTTCCTGGACGCGCAGATGCGCAGCGGTGACGACATCAGGTCCCTTGCCGACGGGCTGGCCCGGTTCACCGGCGAAGTCGCCAATGCCGATCCGCAGCTACGCGACACCTTGCGGACCGTCCCGGGCGCGGCCGCCGCGGCCGACGAGACGTTCAGCGGTATTCGGCCGTCATTCCCCGTGCTGGCCGCGATCCTGGCGAACTTCGGCCGGATCGGCGTGATCTACAGCAAGTCGCTCGAACAAGCGCTGGTCATTTTCCCGGCGCTGCTGGCGGCATTGGCGACCGTCGCCGGGGGTGTGCCCTCCGATGAGGGCGGCAAGCTGGACTTCAAGATCCATCTGCAGGATCCGCCGCCGTGCACGACCGGATTCATCCCGCCGTCGCTGATCCGGTCCCCGGCCGACACCACACTGCGCGACATCCCGCCCGACCTCTACTGCAAGACGGCGCAGAACGACCCGTCCGTGGTGCGTGGCGCGCGCAACTATCCGTGCCAGGAGTTCCCAGGCAAGAGGGCGCCGACCATTCAGCTGTGCCGGGACCCGAAGGGTTATGTGCCGCTGGGCAGCAACCCGTGGCGTGGTCCGCCGGTCCCGTACGGCAGCGAGCAGCTCAACGATCCGCGGATGATCCTGCCGCAGAACAAGTTTCCGTTCATTCCGCCGCAGGTCGATCCCGATCCTGGGCCGCCGTCGGTGCAGCTGCCGCCGGGTGTCGAGCCTGGGCCGGGTCCGGCGCCGCATGCGCCTTTCCCGCTGCCGGTGCCACCGAACCAGCCGGGTCCGCTGCCGTCGCCGTTCCCGTTCTACGCGCCGCCCGACCAGGTGGTGCCGCCGTACGGCAGGACGCCGCCGCCTCCGCCAGACGGTGGTGGTGCACAGTTGCCGCTGCCGGGCCAGCCGCCGGCCGACGCGCCTCCGCCGGCGAATACGCCACCGCTGCCAGCGGAGTCGCCGGTTGCGAGTGGACAGAGCTTCGCAAGCTATGACAAGAACGGCAAGTTCGTCGACCCTGCCGGGGGAACCGGCGTATTCGCCGGCGGTACTGACACACTGGCGCCCGCGGAGAACTGGGTTGATTCGATGTTGGCTTTAAGGCAGGCATAGATGACGGAAGAAACGGCTTCGACGGAAACATCGCCGAGGCCGGCGGGTAGGCGTCGCGCGTCGCGGGCGGCGGGCCCGGCGAGCGGTGCGGCCGCTACGTCGACGGGCGTGCCCGTCGAAACGCCGAAGACCGTCACGGTGCGGCTCACCCGGCCTGCCGGTCCGCCACCACGCAGGCCGTCGCATCGTGCGCTGGTCGGCTGGGTGGCACTGGCGACAGTGCTGCTTGCGGTGGCCGCGCTGTCGGCGGGCGTTGCTCGGATGGTCTACACGCAGCACAAAGCCGAAGCGGCGCAAGCGCAGAACCAACTCTTCGTCGACACCGCTTCGCAGTTCGTGGTGAACATGTTCAGCTACACCCAGGACTCCATCGACGCCGACGTCGACCGGTTCGTCAACTGCACCAGCGGACCCCTGCGCGACATGATGAGCCAGGGCCAGAACACCGAGAATCTGAAGCTTCTCTTCCGCGACACCAACGCCAGCGCCGAAGCCGTCATCAACGGCGCAGCGCTCGAGAAGTACGACGACACCGCCAAGAGGGCCGACGTGCTCGTCGCGGTGCGGGTGACGGTGACAGACCTGGACGGAAACAATGCGCCGTCCAAGCCCTATCGGCTGCGGGTCAGCGTGCAGCAGGCTGACAACGGCCAGATGACGTTCTATGACCTGAAGTACCCCGACGGGGGCAACTGACTAGCTCGCGCGCGGCCAAGCTGCTTGGCGCATCGACCATCCTGCTCGCCATCGGTTTCATCGCTCTTGCCGGCGTCGGCGGCTGGTTCTACTGGAATCGGGTGGAGATTCATGGCGAACAGGCCACGCGCGCCGACCTGTTGCCCCTGGCCAAACAGCAGATTCCCAAGGTGATCGGATACGACTACCAGACCGTCGAGCGCACCCTCAACGACATCTATCCGCTTCTCACGCCGAGCTACCGGCAGGAGTTCAGGGACCGGGCTTCCAAGGACATCATCCCGCAGGCACGGGAACGACAGCTGGTCAGTCAGGCCAACGAGGTTGGCGTGGGTGTCCTCAGCGCACAACGCAATTCGGGTTCGGTCATGGTGTACCTGAATCGCACGGTGACCGATAAATCGAAGCAGCCGGTGTACGACGGCAGTCGACTGAAGGTGGACTACGTCAAGATCGACGGCAAATGGCTGATCAACTACATCACTCCGATCTAGGCTCGTCGCGGCTCTCCGTGCCTGCCAGCGCATCGAGGAACGAGCGGGCCCAGCGGTCGACGTCGTGAGCGAGCACCTGCCTGCGTAGGGCGCGCATCCTGCGCCTGCCCTCTTCAGGCGTCTGGCACAGCGCGTCCTCGATAGCGTCCTTGACGCCGTCCAGGTGGTGAGGGTTCGTCAGATAGGCCTGTCTGAGTTCGGCTGCGGCGCCGGTGAATTCGCTGAGCACCAGGGCGCCCCCGAGATCGCTGCGGCAGGCGACGTACTCCTTGGCCACCAGATTCATGCCGTCGCGCAACGGGGTCACCAACATCACGTCGGCGGCCACGAAGAACGCGATCAGTTCCTCGCGCGGAACCGGCCGGTGGAGATAGTGCACGATCGGATGGCCCACATCACCGTATTCGCCGTTGATATGGCCGACCTGCCGCTCGATGTCCTCGCGCATCTCGATGTAGCTCTCGACGCGTTCGCGGCTCGGGGTGGCCAGTTGGACGAGCACGGTGTCGTCCCGCTTGACGCGATCTTCGGCGAGCAGCTCCGAAAACGCTTTGAGCCGAACGTCTATGCCTTTGGTGTAGTCGAGTCGGTCCACGCCGAGCAGGATCTTGCGGGGGTGTCCGAGCTCGCTGCGGATCTCCCGAGCGCGTTGGCGGGCACCTCTCTCGCGGGCCTTCGCGTCAAGCGTGCCCGAGTCGATGGAGATCGGGAAGGCACCCACTTTGACTGTGCGGAAACCGATTTGCACTTCGCCGAACCGGGACCGGACGCCCACCGAGGCGCGCGAAGTGTTCGCGCCGACCAGTCGTCGCGACAGGAACAGGAAGTTCTGCGCGCCGCCGGGCAGGTGAAAGCCGACCAGATCGGCACCGAGCAGTCCTTCGATGATCTCGGTCCGCCACGGCATCTGCATGAAGAGCTCGACCGGCGGGAACGGAATGTGCAGAAAGAATCCGATAGTCAGGTCGGGGCGCAGCATTCGCAACATCTTCGGCACCAGTTGCAGCTGATAGTCCTGCACCCACACCGTCGCGCCCTCGGCGGCCGCCCGCGACGTCGCTTCGGCGAAGCGCCGGTTCACATCGACGTAGCTGTCCCACCACTCGCGGTAGTAGATCGGTTTGACGATGACGTCGTGATACAGCGGCCACAGCGTGGCGTTGGAGAATCCCTCGTAGTACATCGCCACGTCCTCGGCGGACAGGCGCACGGGCCACAGCGTCAGATCGTCCTCGACGATCGGTTCTTCGTCGCTGTCTGTGATGCCCGGCCAGCCGATCCACGCGCCTTTGCGTCGGCGCAGCAACGGCTCGAGGGCGGTGACGAGGCCGCCGGGACTCCGCTTCCACTGGATGCTGCCGTCGGGCAGCCGCTCCATGTCGATCGGCAGCCGGTTGGCCACGACGACGAAGTCAGAGTTCCCGGAGCCGACTTCCTGGCCGCCCCCCGGGCTCACTTAAGCCTCGAGCTTTGCCGGTCCAATGCCGAGCATCGACAGGAAAACCCTGCATTCGTCAGCGTCGGTGGCATATGCGGCGACGACACGCCTGGCCTGGCGGGCGGTGCTGTCGGCTAGCGGCTCGACATCGCCGAGTTCGGCGGGATCAGATTTTGCAGCCATGAAGACCACCATATATGTGAACCGCGTTAGACCAGGCCTGGCGGCCGCGCCCTAACCGGCGTTGTCTTCGAAGCCGGTCACCGTCGGGCTACTGCCGACGCTGGACTCCGGCGTAACGGCCGGCCCTTCGGACTGGGCCTCCTCGGCCAGGCCGATGCACTGACCGGAGTTGTGGCCGGTGCACGGAATGCTGCCGCCGCCGCCAGGGAGGCCCACCGCAGGCAGGCTGGGGTTCCCGCCGATTGCCTGGTACGGGGCTCCCGAGTTGGGCACCATGTGCGGAACGCAGGTGCCGACGTAGAGGTCTTCCTCCTCACCCGCCGGGCACTGGGCGAGCGGTGTGGCGGCGGGCGCGGGCATCGCGACTACGGCGATCGCCGGCGCTGCCGCAACCGCCGCGGCGAATCCACCGGCAATGATCAGTCGTCGTACTGGGAACTTCATGATCGCCATCGTCACGCTTTCTGTTGAACTGCTGACAGGTGTCGTCGTGGCGATTGTATGGAAGCTGAGAGCGATCTGCATGCATTCGCAAAGTTTCCTGGTAATGGCGGTGTATGGATTTGCGCTGGCCAGACGCGAGCATTTCCGGCAAAACGACGAGCCGGACACCGAATCGGTGCCCGGCCAATCGTCAGCGGTTCAATTCATTAGAAGCTCTACGGGCTCGAGCTGACCTCCGAATGCGGGGTGACCATCGGTGCCTGCTGCTCTTCGGAGAGGCCGATGCACTGGCCGGAGTTGCGTCCTGTGCACGGGATGTTGTCGATCTCCGGAAGTCCGCCGACGGGAGCGGTGCTGCTGAAGTCCGGTGAATTCGGTACGAGGTCCGGCACGCAGATGTTGGTGAATTGGTCCTCGGTCTCGCCGCCCGCACATGCGGTGATCGACGGGGCAGACCCGCCGGTCGTCGGAATGGCGAAAGCTGCGACCGCCGGAGTAGCAGCAATCGCGACAGCGAATCCCCCCGCAAGGATCAGTCGTCGAGTTGGAAGGTGGAAGGTCGCCATGTCACGCTTTCTCTAGTTTGCTGACCGTGTCGTCTGGGACGCGAGTCGATGCCGTCAGCGATCGCGCGGTCATCGTCCGAATCCCTGCCTATGCCATTCCAGAACTTGTGGCTGGAGTTGGCATCTGCTAGTGCAAGATTACTCGCGGCGAATCGAATTCATTGGTTTAACCACAGTATTTTGGTTCGCTCGTGCCAATACTGTGGGCACACTGTAAGGTTGCTGTGCCACTGCTGGACGGGTGCGTCCGACGGCGGGTCATGGTGTTGCGGGGACCGTCGGTCCGACCTCGCCGCGATGGACGTAATGTGCATTACAACTGACGCGTCGGACGTAAAGAGGTGTGCACGGTGGCTAGCCCGGACCTGACCAACGCCGAATCGGTTCCGCCGGAGCCGGCCGAGCAGGTGACCTACGAAACGCTTGATGACGGGCGGATTGCTCGAATCTGGCTCAATCGGCCGGATGCGCAGAACGCGCAGTCGCGCACCCTGCTCGTGCAGTTGGACGAGGCGTTCGCGCGGGCCGAAGCCGACGACGCGGTGCGGGTGGTCATCCTGGCCGGGCGCGGGAAGAACTTCTCGGCGGGCCACGACTTGGGTTCGGAGGCAGCGCTCCTCGAGCGCAAGCCCGGGCCCGACCAGCACCCGACGTTCCGCTCGCACGGTTCAACAATGAGCAGCATTGCGGAGCGAACGTATTTGCAGGAGTGGCACTTCTTCTTCGAGAACACCCGCCGCTGGCGGGATCTGCGCAAGATCACCGTTGCGCAGGTGCAGGGAAACGCGATTTCGGCGGGGCTGATGCTGATCTGGGCGTGCGACCTGATCGTCGCCGCAGACGACGCGAAGTTCAGTGACGTCGTCGCGGTTCGGATGGGCATGCCGGGTGTCGAGTACTACGCCCATCCATGGGAGTTCGGTGCGCGCAAGGCCAAAGAGCTTCTGCTGACCGGTGATTCGATCGACGCCGACGAGGCCTATCGCCTCGGAATGGTGTCGAAGGTCTTCCCGCGCGCAGAGTTGGAGGACAAGACAGTGGAATTCGCGCGGCGCATCGCAGAGCGGCCGACGATGGCCGCCCTGTTGGTCAAGGACTCGGTGAACGCCGCGGCCGACGCGATGGGCTTCACCGAAGCGCTGCGCCATGCGTTCCACATCCACGAGCTGGGCCACGCACACTGGGCGGCGGCCAACGAGAACAGGTACCCGGTCGGACTGCCGCCCGACGTGCCGGACTGGCGCACGCTCGGCGCGCCCAAGCAAGCCCGTCGCGACACCCCTTGACGTGCATGGTTGGCTAACGAGAACCTGTTTCAGTTTTTCGTAAGGGGTAAAGGTGCAGCTCACGCTGGCGGAAAAGACGATCTTGGTGACCGGCGGCGGCAGTGGAATCGGGAAGGGCGTCGCGACGGCTGCCGCCGCGGCCGGCGCCAACGTGATGATCGCCGGCCGTAACGCCGACAGGCTGGCCACCGCGGCGGAGGAGATCACTGGCCACATCACAGACGGTGGCTCGGTGCGCTACGAGCCGGCCGACGTCACCAACGAGGACGAGGTAGGCCGGGTCGTCGACGCCGCCACCGCGTGGACAGGTCGACTGCACGGTGTCGTCCACTGCGCGGGCGGGTCCGAGACCATCGGCCCCGTGACCCAGATCGACTCCGAGCTGTGGCGGCGCACCGTCGACCTGAACATCAACGGGACCATGTATGTGCTCAAACACGCCGCGCGGGAGATGGTTCGGGGCGGCGGCGGATCGTTCATCGGAATCTCGTCGATCGCGGCCAGCAACACGCACCGATGGTTCGGCGCCTACGGGGTGTCCAAGTCGGGCATCGACCACCTCATGCAGCTGGCGGCCGACGAGCTCGGCCCGTCATGGGTCAGGGTCAACTGCATCCGGCCCGGTCTGATCAAGACCGAACTCGTTGCCCCCGTTCTCGATTCGCCGGAACTGAGCGCCGATTACGCGTCGTGCACGCCGCTGCCGCGCCCCGGCGAAGTCGAGGACATCGCCAACGCGTCCGTGTTCTTGCTGAGCGATGCGTCCAGCTACATCACCGGGCAGGTGATCAACATCGACGGCGGACTGATGCTGCGCCGCGGCCCGGACTACACGGCGATGCTCGAGCCGGTGTTCGGCGCCGACGGGCTGCGCGGCGTCGTGGCGAACTAGCGTCCGGTCGGGCTCGAGGCGCCGCCCTCCCACGCGGCCAGCGCGCCGACCGCCGACCAGTCGAGGTCCGCGCCGCCGCGTGCTAGCAGCGCGAGGAAGCGATCGCGCAGCAGGCTGGCCACCGGCATCGGCACCTGCAGATCCTCCGCGGCGGTCAGCACCAACCGGACGTCCTTTTGTCCGAGTGAGGCCGCGAAACCCGCCGGCTCGAATTGCTCGCCCGCGATCAACTGGCCGTAGGTCCTGTAGACCGGGGCGTCGAACAGCGTCGAGGTGAGGATGTCGAGGTACTGGTGCTTGTCGACGCCGGCCTTGTCGACCAGGGCCATCGCTTCGCCGAGCGCTTCGATCACCGACATGATGAGGAAGTTGCCGCTCAGCTTGACGAGGTTGGCGGTCTTGGGCTCATCGGCGACGACGAAGGTGCGCTGGCTGAACGCGTCGAAGACTCCGGAGAGGGCTTGAAGCACCGCGGGCGCGCCCGCGGCGACCACGAAGAGCTTCGCGGCCTGCGCCGCCTCGGGCCTGCCGAACACCGGCGCGGCGACG
>JBKPSU010000207.1:0-25742 GCA_046735135.1 Actinomycetota bacterium | reverse complement strand
CGTGCTCGATCCTGCCGAGTAGCAAGCCCAGCGGTAGTCCCTACTCCGCACGGCGGTGGTCGCGCTGGCCAAGCCGGCGATGGGTATGCCCGCAAAGACCGGGATCCCGCAGAGGTTGTGCATTTGGCCCGCAGGAGTTGGCCAGGTTGGGGCGGCAGTGGCCGGCCCACGGTTGTTCTCGTCAGGATCGCCCAGAAGGTCACCCGTGTAGTCAGTGACGAACAGTCCCGAGCCAATCAGCCCAATGCCCACTCCTGCAATGAGCGCCGGGAACGGCACGGGGTCCAATGCGCCGCCGATCGCAGCGCCCGAGACCTGCGGCCGCGCACAAATAGAGAACTCCGGCAAGTATGAAGTTGGTGCGCTGGCGCCAACCTTGACGACCGATCGCAAGCGAACTGACCGGGTAGCGTCGCCAATCGTAGCCGTGACGCGTGGCTCCGATCCGGTGAAAGCGGTGACGAACAGCGGCCCGGCAACTACACCGCAAAGGATCTGAGCAGACCGGGCGCGTGGTGAGCGGCCACCAGCTGACTACCTGCCCAGGCTGCTTAAACGTTGGGCCGACGGGACGCATCGGAGGATCATCATTTCCCCTCCAACTCACATGTAGCAGTTTGCTGCCGACTGTACGGCGACGGCGCCAGCAAACGCACAGCCGGCCTCCGCATCAGCGGATGGTGCACTCCCGAGGCTCTGCGAGGCGGGCCGTATCCTGACACGGAGCTTTGTGGTGAAAGGAAACAGTGGTCGACAACAGAGCAGGTGGCGAGCGTCGTCCGTCGCGCGACGGAACTCGGGGCGGGCCACGCGGTCCGCAAAGGCGCGATCAACAACGGTCGGCGCCGCGCTCTTCGGGACCCAACCGTGCTCGGCGGGCACAGCCCGACGAGACGCCCGATTCCTCATCCGAGCAGAGTGGTCCGACGCTGTCGCCAGACATCGAGGCACGACAGCTCTCTCCGGAGATTCGCGGCGAGCTCACCACTCTTGACCGCAGCACGGCTGACTTCGTTGCGCGCCATTTGGTGGCAGCGGGCGATCTGCTCGACGACGATCCCGAGGCGGCACTCGAGCATGCCCGTGCTGCAAGGGCTCGCTCGGGCCGGATTGCTGCCGTCCGTGAAGCGGTCGGAATCGCCGCATACCGCTGCGGTGATTGGTCGCAGGCCCTCGCAGAGCTGCGTGCAGCCCGCCGGTTGGGCAGCAAGTCGCCGCTCTTGCCGCTGATCGCGGACTGCGAGCGAGGAATCGGTCGCCCCGAGCGTGCGATCGAATTGGCCCGCAGCCCCGAAGCCGCCGAGCTCACCGGCAATGACGCCGACGAGCTGCGCATCGTAGTGGCCGGCGCACGGTCCGACCTGGGACAGACCGACCAGGCCCTGGCGATTCTGTCCACGCCACAGCTGGACCCGGCGCGGACCGGACAGACCGCCGCGCGCCTGTTCTATGCGTACGCCGAAACGCTGCTCGCACTCGGCAGAGCGGATGAGGCGCTGCAGTGGTTCATCAATGCGGCCGCCGCGGACGTCGACGGCGTGACCGACGCCGAAGAGCGGATTACGGAGCTCCCCTGACGTGACAACCCTTGCGGACGAACACGATTGCTTGCTTCTCGACCTCGACGGCACGGTATTTCGCGGCCACGAGGCCACCTCCGGCGCGGTCGACACACTCGAGGCGATCACCGCGCGCACGCTCTACGTCACCAACAACGCGTCGCGCAGCCCCGATGAGGTCGCTCAGCACCTGCGGGCCATGGGATTCGCCGCTGAACCCGACGACGTCGTTACCAGCGCCCAGAGTGCCGCCCATCTGTTGGCTGATCGGCTCTCGGCGGGGGCGCGCGTGCTCATCGTCGGTACGGAGTCATTGGCCGCCGAGATCAGCAACGTCGGCCTCAAGCCGGTGCGGTCCTGGTCCGACGACCCGGTCGCGGTGGTCCAGGGCCATTCGCCCGAGACAGCATGGCCCGACCTGGCCGAGGCCGCTCTGGCGATCCGAGGAGGCGCGCTGTGGGTCGCGGCCAACGTCGACGTGACGCTGCCCTCCGAACGGGGACTGTTGCCGGGAAACGGCTCGATGGTGGCTGCGTTGCAGACCGCGACCAACCGGGAGCCGACGGTCGCAGGCAAGCCGCAGCCGAGGCTGCTCACAGATGCTTTGTCCCGCGGCAACTTTCGCAATCCGCTGGTTGTCGGCGATCGGCTCGACACCGACATTGCCGGCGCCAACGCGGCCGGCCTGCCCAGCCTGTTGGTGCTCAGCGGGGTCAGCACCGCTTCTGAGACGGTACGCGCAATATCCAGCGAGAGGCCCAACTACATCGCCACCGACCTTCGCTCGCTGTATGACCGCGCCGATCTCCTCCGGGTCGGCCCGCACCAGGCCTGGCGCATCGAGATCGGTGAAGCCGCGGTAACAGTTCACAACACCGGCAGTGAGCCCCGAGACTCGCTGACGGTGGTTCGGGCCACGGCGAACGCCGTGTGGAATTCGACTCTCAGCGGCCAGCCGTTCGCGATCGTCGCGGGCGACTACATCGCCCGAAAGGCGCTGGAACGATGGTCGCTGTTGACGTCGCCCGATCGACTAGTTTGAACACCGACATGAGTACCGAACCTGACGAGATCCGCGCCCGGATCGCGGCGTTGCTCGCCGAGCTGCCCGATATCGAGGGGCCCGGCTCGTCCGACGTCGACATCGACTCCGTGGCCGCGCGGTTGGAGGAGGCGCACGATCTCCTGGTGCACGCGCTGGAGTCGGTCGAGAAGGGTCCAGCGCCGGGGCCAGATCCGTCAGAAGCGCCGGACGGGTGAGCGCTGGTGACCCGCCGTGCTCGTGTCGACGCTGAGCTGGTGCGACGCGGGTTGGCGCGTTCGCGGCAGCAGGCCGCAGAGCTGATCGGCGCGGGCCGGGTCAGCATCGACGGCATGCCCGCGGCAAAGCCCGCTACCGCGATCGCCGTCAGCGCGAGGCTGACCGTCGATGCGGCCGACGAACGGTCCTGGGTGTCGCGCGGTGCACACAAGCTCATCGGCGCGCTGGACGCCTTCGCCATCCCGGTCTCCGGCGCCCGATGTCTGGATGCCGGCGCCTCGACCGGCGGATTCACCGAGGTGCTACTGGATCGAGGTGCACGCGAGGTGGTGGCCGTGGACGTCGGTTACGGGCAACTCGCGTGGTCGTTGCGGTCAGATGAGCGGGTCACGGTTCTCGAGCGCACCAACGTGCGTGAGCTGACGGCCGCAGCGATCGCCGGCCACGTCGACCTGGTGGTGGCCGACTTATCCTTCATCTCGTTGTCGACGGTATTGCCAGCGCTGGTTTCATGCGCGTCGGCAGACGCGGATATCGTTCCCATGGTGAAGCCACAGTTCGAAGTCGGCAAGGACCGAGTCGGCGCAGGCGGAGTCGTCTCCGATCCGCAGCTGCGCGCCGATGCCGTGCTCTCCGTCGCGTCGCGGGCCGCCGAACTCGATTGGCACACCGTCGGCGTCACCGCCAGCCCGCTCCCGGGCCCCTCGGGCAACGTCGAGTACTTCCTGCACCTGCGCGCCCGGCCCGAGCGTCCACTCGCGGGCGTCGACCTCGAGCGGGCCGTCGAGCACGCCGTCGCCGAGGGGCCGCAGTGACGGCCGAACGCACAATCCTGATGGTGGTGCACACCGGTCGCGACGAGGCCACCGAGACCGCCCGTCGGGTGGAGAAGGTACTGGGCGACAACGGCATTGGCCTGCGAGTGCTCTCGGCGGAAGCCGTCGACCGCGGCCCGGTGCACCTGTCGCCCGACGACATGCGCGCCATGGGCGTCGACATCGAAGTCGTCGATGCGGACGAACGCGCAGCCGAAGGCTGCGAACTCGTCATTGCGCTCGGCGGAGACGGAACCTTCCTGCGCGCCGCCGAACTCGCGCGCAACGTCGAAATCCCCGTGGTGGGTGTGAATCTCGGCCGCATCGGCTTCCTCGCGGAGGCAGAGGCGGATTCCATCGACTCGGTGCTCGACCACATCATCAAGCGCGACTACCGCGTCGAGGAACGCATGACGCTCGACGTCGTGGTCCGTACGGATGCCGGGATCGTCGATCGGGGCTGGGCCCTGAATGAGGCCAGTCTGGAAAAGGGTCCGCGGCTCGGCGTTCTCGGCGCCGTGCTCGAGGTCGACGGCAGGCCGGTATCGGCATTCGGATGCGACGGTGTGCTCGTCGCGACGCCGACCGGCTCCACCGCCTGGGCATTTTCCGCCGGTGGCCCGATCGTATGGCCGGAACTCGAGGCAATCCTGGTGGTGCCCAACAACGCTCACGCGCTGTTCGCAAGACCGATGGTGACAAGTCCGAACGCCGCCATCGCGATCGAGGTCGAGGCCGACGGGCACGACGCCCTGGTGTTCTGCGACGGTCGGCGCGAGATGGTTGTGCCCGCGGGCGGCAGGCTCGAGGTGACGCGCTGCGGCACACCGTTGAAGTGGGTGCGACTCGACGGCGCTCCCTTCACCGACCGCCTTGTGCGCAAGTTCCGGCTTCCCGTCACAGGCTGGCGCGGGCAGTAGTGCTCTCCGAGATCCGTATCGAGTCGCTTGGCGCGATCAGCACCGCAACTGCGGAGTTCGGTCGCGGGCTGACCGTGTTGACGGGTGAGACCGGCACCGGCAAGACGATGGTGGTGACGGGACTCCACCTGCTTGGCGGCGCCCGTGCCGACGCCACCAGGATTCGGTCGGGTGCGGCCCGCGCTGTCGTCGAAGGGCGTTTCAGCACAGTCGAACTCGGCGACGGGGTGGCGGCGCAGGTCGACGAGATTCTGGACGCATCGGGAGCCGAGCGCGACGAGGACGGCAGCGTCATCGCGGCGCGATCGGTTTCCCGCGACGGGCCCTCCCGTGCGTATTTGGGCGGCCGCAGCGTTCCCGCCAAATCGTTGAGCACCTTCACCACCGAATTGCTCACCCTGCATGGCCAGAACGACCAGCTGCGACTCATGCGCGGCGACGAGCAACGCGCCGCGCTGGATCGTTTCGCCGATGTCGCGCGTCCGCTACAGCGGTATCGCGCGGTGCGTGAGTCCTGGCAGGCCGCCCGTCACGACCTCGCCGACAGGACCCAGCGGGCAAGGGAATTGGCGCAGGAGGCCGACCGGCTCAAGTTCGGCCTCGGTGAGATCGACGCGGTCGACCCACAGCCAAGCGAGGACGATGCGCTCGTCGACGACATCCGGCGGCTGTCCGAGCTCGACGCGTTGCGAGAAGCCGCCCAGACCGCGCGTTTGGCGTTGTCCGGTGCGTTCGACGAGGCCACGGACGCGGACCCGGCATCGGCCGCGCAGGGCGTCGCGCAGGCCAGGGCGTTCCTGCAGGGCACCGACGACACCGAGCTCCGGGCATTGGGGGAGCGACTGGCGGAGGCACTCGCCATCATCGGTGACGTCTCGACCGAGCTCGGCGACTATTTGACCGAATTACCCAGCGACGCCAGCACTTTGGAGACCAAGCTGGCAAGACAGAGCGAGTTGCGCGTTCTCACCCGTAAATACGCCGCCGACATCGACGGTGTCCTGGCGTGGGCACGCGAGTCGCGCGAGCGGCTGGCGCAACTGGACGTATCGGAGGAGACACTGGCCGAGCTCGAGCGTCGCGTCACCCAGCTTGAAGCCGAAGTCGTCACCGCCGCAACCGAACTCAGCAAGGTGCGCACCAAAGCCGCCAAAGGGCTTGCCAAGGCGGTGACGGCAGAGCTGTCCGGTCTGGCCATGGCCGATGCCGGGTTCACCGTCGAAGTGGCTCCGCTGACCGTTCGTGGCGACGACTCCGCCCCGATCACGCTGCCGTCGGGTGAGACGGTGCATGCGGGATCCGACGGTGCCGATGCGGTGGAGTTCGGCTTCTCCGCGCATCGCGGCACCGACATGCTTCCGCTGAACAAGAGTGCGTCCGGCGGCGAACTGTCCCGGGTGATGCTCGCGCTCGAGGTCGTCCTGGCCGCATCCGTGGAGGGCACGACGATGGTCTTCGACGAGGTCGACGCCGGCGTCGGCGGCCGGGCCGCCGTACAAATCGGACGGCGGTTGGCGCGGCTGGCGCGCACCCACCAAGTCATCGTGGTCACCCACCTGCCACAGGTCGCCGCATACGCCGACATCCATCTCGTCGTCGACAGCGCGGGCGCCAACAAGGCCAGCGGCGTGCGAAAGCTGGACGACGACGATCGGATAGCCGAGCTCGCGCGGATGCTCGCCGGGCTGGGCGATTCGGACAGTGGCCGGGCCCACGCGCGTGAGCTGCTCAGCGCGGCGCAGAATGACCGCGCACAGGTCTCCTAACCTGTGGCGGGTGTGACAAAACATAACTTCTGAGGCTGGTGTTACGGCGCGCCTCCACCTCAACTTGAGGGTTCCTCGACAGAATCGGCCCATGAAGATGTCAGCGCTGCTATCCCGTACTGCCAGCCCACGGCCGGGCATTACCGGCACCGCGCGCGTGGACCGCGACATCGATCGGCTGCTGCGACGGGTCGGACCAGGAGACATCGTGGTGATCGACGCGCTTGATCTGGACCGCATCACCGCCGACGCACTGGTCGAAGCCGAGATCGCCGCCGTCGTCAACGCGTCCCCATCGATTTCCGGGCGCTATCCGAATCTGGGTCCCGAGGTCTTGGTCAACAACGGCGTCACCCTGATCGACGAGACCGGCCCCGAGGTGTTCAAGCGAATCAAGGACGGCTCGCGGGTCCGGCTCTACGACGGCGCCGTCTATGCCGGCGACCGCAGGCTGGTGCACGGCACCGAGCGGACCGACCACGAGATCCACGAGTTGATGCACGAGGCCAAGAGCGGGCTGGTCGCGCACCTCGAGGCGTTCGCAGGCAACACGATCGAGTTCATCCGTAGCGAGAGCCCTCTGCTCATCGACGGCATCGGCATCCCCGACATCGACGTCGACCTCCATCGGCGCCACGTGGTGATCGTGGCCGAGGAGCTCAACGCCGCCGCCGACCTGAAAGCACTGAAACCGTTCATCAAGGAATACCAGCCCGTGCTGATCGGCGTCGGCAGTGGAGCCGATGTGCTGCGCAAGAGCGGCTACCGGCCCCAGCTCATCGTCGGCGATCCGGAACGCATCAGCGCCGAGGTGCTGCGCAGCGGCGCACAGGTGGTGCTGCCTGCCGACGCCGACGGGCATGCCGCGGGTCTCGAGCGCATCCAAGACCTCGGCGTCGGCGCGATGACGTTTCCCGCCGCCGGGTCTGCCGCCGACCTGGCGCTGCTGTTGGCCGACCACCACGGCGCTTCACTGATCGTCACTGCCGGTCACACCGCCAGCATCGAGGAGTTCTTCGACCGATCCCGCCAGCAGAGCAATCCGTCGACATTCCTGACCCGGCTCAAAGTGGGCGAGAAGCTGGTGGACGCGAAGGCCGTTGCGACGCTGTACCGCAGCCGGATCTCCGGCGGGGCGATCGCCATGCTGGTGCTGGCGATGCTGGTCGCGGTCATCGTCGCGCTGTGGGTATCGCGGGCCGACGGCGCGCTGATCGATTGGGTCGTCGACTACTGGAACCGATTCTCGCTGTGGGTTCAGGGCCTGGTCAGCTAGGAGTGGCGTGCGGTGATATCTATACGCACACATGCCATTTCGCTGGCGGCTGTGTTTCTTGCCCTTGCCATAGGCGTTGCGCTGGGCTCGGGTCTGCTGTCCAACACCGTTCTCTCCGGACTCCGTGACGACAAACACGAGCTGCAGAACCAGATCAACGGGCTGACCGACCAGAAGAATGCCCTCAATGAAAAGCTCAGTGCTGCAGGCGAGTTCGATGCACAGATGTCACTACGCATCCTGCGCGACGCGATGGCGGGCAAGTCGGTCGTGGTCTTTCGGACCCCCGACGCGGCCGACGACGATGTCGATGCCGTGTCACGGATGGCGCAGCAGGCCGGCGCCACCCTGACCGGCACGGTCTCGCTGACCGAGGAGTTCGTCGACGCCAACTCCGCCGAGAAACTCCTCTCGGTGGTGAACTCGCCGATCGTGCCCGCGGGCGCACAACTCAGCACCAAATCGGTCGATCAGGGCTCGCAGGCCGGTGACCTGCTGGGCCTCACTCTGCTGATGAACAGGGATCCGAAGATCCCCGCCGTCGATGACCAGCAGCGGGACACCGTGCTCGCCGCCCTGCGGGACACCGGCTTCATCACCTACGGCACCGAACGCATCGGCGCGGCCAACACCGCGCTGATCGTGACCGGCGGCGGGCTGGGCGACGATGCGGGGAACAAGGGCGCCACGGTGGCCCGTTTCGCTGCCGGCCTGGCTCCGCACGGCTCGGGAACGGTGATCGCGGGCCGCGACGGCTCGGCGTCGGGCACGTCCGCGGTGGCCGTGACACGGTCCGACGGGGCGCTGACGGGGGCGGTCAGCACGGTGGACGACGTCAACGCCGCGTCCGGGCGGATCACCTCGGTGCTGGCGCTTTCAGACCTGATCGGCGGCGGACGGCCCGGCCAATACGGCGTCGGGCAGGGCGCAACCTCGATAACACTCCCGCAGTAAGGGGCCGTCGTCGATTGCTCCTCACGAGCGCGACGGCGCGTCAGCGACGGCTTGTCGGGGTCGGTGTTAATGTGGAGTTCCGTGGGTCGGCAGGCCCCAAGCAAGGAACTTGCCTAGAGAAGTAAGCCCTGCCCGTCGTCACGGAGGATGCTCTTGCCAGCGTTACGCAAGCACCCGCAAACCGCCACCAAGCACCTCTTTGTGAGCGGCGGCGTGGTTTCTTCGCTCGGCAAGGGCCTGACCGCATCGAGCCTCGGGCAATTGCTGACTGCGCGCGGCCTGCAGGTCACCATGCAGAAGCTCGACCCGTATCTGAACGTCGACCCGGGCACCATGAACCCCTTCCAGCACGGCGAGGTGTTCGTCACCGAGGACGGCGCCGAGACCGACCTCGACGTCGGACACTACGAGCGGTTCCTCGACCGCAACCTGTCGGGATCGGCGAATGTGACTACCGGACAGGTCTATTCGTCGGTGATCGCCAAGGAGCGCCGCGGCGAATACCTCGGCGACACCGTCCAGGTCATCCCGCACATCACCGACGAGATCAAGAGCCGCATCCTGGCGATGGCCGAACCGGACGCCGACGGCAACAGGCCCGACGTGGTGATCACCGAGATCGGCGGCACCGTCGGCGATATCGAGTCGCTTCCTTTCCTGGAGGCGGCCCGCCAGGTGCGCCACGAGGTCGGCCGCGAGAACTGCTTCTTCCTGCACTGCTCGCTGGTGCCGTTCATGGCCCCGTCGGGCGAGCTCAAGACCAAGCCCACCCAGCACTCCGTCGCGGCGCTGCGCAGCATCGGCATCAGCCCCGACGCGCTGATTCTGCGGTGCGATCGCGACGTGCCCGAACCGTTGAAGAACAAGATCGCCCTGATGTGTGACGTCGACATCGACGGTGTGATCTCCACGCCGGATGCGCCGTCGATCTACGACATCCCCAAGGTGCTGCACCGCGAGGAACTCGACGCCTACGTCGTGCGCCGGCTCAGCCTTCCATTCCGTGATGTCGACTGGACGCAATGGAACGATCTTCTGCAGCGGGTGCACGAGCCTCATGAGACCGTGCGGATCGCGTTGGTGGGCAAGTACATCGACCTGTCCGACGCCTATCTGTCGGTGGCCGAGGCACTGCGGGCGGGCGGCTTCAAGCATCGCGCCAAGGTCGAGATGCGGTGGGTGGCATCCGATGACTGCGAGACCGGCAGTGGCGCCGCGGCAGTGCTCGACGACGTGCACGCCGTGCTGATCCCCGGTGGCTTCGGCATCCGGGGCATCGAAGGCAAGATCGGCGCGATCCGCTATGCCCGCAAGCGCGGACTGCCGGTGCTCGGCCTGTGCCTGGGTCTGCAGTGCATCGTCATCGAGGCCGCCCGGTCAGTGGGGATCACGGGGGCGAACTCCGCTGAGTTCGATGCCGGCACACCCGATCCGGTGATCTCGACGATGGCCGACCAGCGTGAGGCCGTCGCCGGTGAGGCCGACCTCGGCGGCACCATGCGGCTCGGTGCCTATCCAGCTGTCCTGGAGTCGGGATCGATTGTGGCGCAAGCATATGGGACGACGGAGGTGTCCGAACGGCACCGCCATCGCTATGAGGTCAACAACGCCTACCGGGACCGCATCGCCAAGGGCGGCCTGAGATTCTCCGGCACCTCACCCGACGGTCACCTTGTCGAGTTCGTCGAGTACGACCGCGATGTCCACCCGTTCCTGGTGGGTACCCAGGCGCACCCGGAGCTGAAGAGCCGTCCGACCCGGCCGCACCCGTTGTTCGCGGCCTTCATCGGCGCGGCGCTGGACTACAAGGCCGCCGAGCGACTGCCTGTGGAGATTCCCGAGCAGAGAGCGAATGGGGCCGAGCACCCCGACGAAGTGGAGCAGCTGCTCGCGGACGACTCCAGGGAGAAAACCGAAATCCGTGGCTGAACACGATTTCGAGACAGTCGACTCCGAAACCATTTACGTCGGAAACATTTTCGCGTTGCGCGTCGATCAGGTCCGGATGCCTGGCGGGAACGTCGCCAAGCGCGAAGTCGTCGAGCATTACGGGGCCGTGGCCGTCCTGGCGCTGGACGACGACGGCAACATCGTCATGGTGTACCAGTACCGCCACCCGGTGGGCAGGCGGTTGTGGGAGCTGCCTGCGGGTCTGCTCGATCTCGGCGGAGAGCCGCCACACGTCACCGCCGCGCGTGAGCTGAAGGAAGAGGCCGGGTTGTCCGCGCAGAACTGGCGCGTGCTTGCCGACCTGGTCAGCACGCCCGGCTTCAGCGACGAGGGCGTTCGTGTCTACCTCGCGACCGGCCTGTCCGATGTTGGCAGGCCCGATGCTCATGACGAGGAGGCCGACCTGGTGGTGCAGTGGTTCCCCCTCGACGAGGCGATGCGCATGGTGATCAGCGGCGAGATCGTCAACACCATAGCGGTGTGCGGGATCCTCGCCGCGCATGCCGTGCGTGACGACATCGATTCGCTGCGTCCGGTCGACGCCGACTGGGTCGACAGGCCTACCGCCTTCGCGCGCCGGAAGGAAGACTCGTGACCACCTTCCGGCCTGCGCTCGAGGATCAGCTGCAGGGGTACCTCGATCATCTGACGATCGAGCGCGGCGTCGCGGCCAACACGTTGAGCTCCTACCGTCGCGACCTGCGGCGCTACGCCGAGCACCTCACGACTCGCGGCATCGACGACCTGACCAAGGTCACCGAGAGCGATGTCAGCGACTTTCTTGCCGCACTGCGCCGCGGGGACACGGACGCCGGTGCGGCCCCGCTGTCGGCGGTGTCGGCGGCCCGCGCGTTGATCGCGGTTCGTGGATTGCACCGCTTCGCCGCCGCCGAGGGGCTCACCGAGCTCGATGTGGCCCGCGCCGTCAAGCCGCCGACCCCCAGCAGGCGGCTGCCGAAGAGTTTGACGATCGACGAGGTGCTCGCGCTGCTCGAGGGTGCGGGCGGCGACAGCGAAGCCGACGGCCCGCTCACGCTGCGGAACAGGGCGATGCTCGAGCTGCTGTATTCCACAGGCGCGCGAATCTCCGAGGCCGTGGGCCTCGACCTGGACGACATCGACACCCACGCACGATCGGTGCTGCTGCGCGGAAAGGGCGGAAAGCAGCGGCTGGTGCCCGTCGGGCGGCCCGCGATCACTGCGCTGGATGCTTACCTGGTGCGCGGACGGCCGGACCTGGCCCGCCGCGGCAAGGGCACGGCGGCGATCTTCCTCAATGCGCGCGGCGGCCGGCTGTCGCGGCAGAGCGCCTGGCAGGTGCTCCAGGACGCCGCCGAACGGGCCGGCATCACCGCGGCGGTCTCGCCACACACCCTGCGGCACTCCTTCGCCACCCACTTGCTCGACGGCGGTGCGGACGTCCGGGTCGTGCAGGAGCTGCTCGGCCACGCGTCGGTCACCACCACGCAGATCTACACCCTTGTCACCGTGCACGCGCTGAGGGAGGTCTGGGCGGGTGCCCATCCGCGCGCACGGTGAAACTATCCCGTGCGGTAATTCGTTTGTAGAAATGCGCGAACACCAAGTCGCAATCATCGGTGCTGGCCCGGCCGGGATCTCGGTGGCGCTGAGTCTTCGCGATCGGAGTGTCCGACCACTGCTGATCGATCGCGCCGAGGCGGTTGCTTCGTCGTGGCGAGCTCGTTACCACCTTCAAGCTCAACACCAGCAGACCGTTCTCACATCTACCAAACCGCCCGTATCCCAAGGGACGCATCGATCGCGCCCGGTGGTTGGCGACTGCGGGCGTCGACCGGTGATATCGGCGCCCCTCAGGCCGTGGTGGCAACCGGCATCCAGAATGAGCCGGTAGTTCCCGAGTTGTCCGGGGTGGTCTCCGCATCCACGATGACGTCGGGAAACCGGTGCGCGCCGCGGAGGAAATGCCGTCCAATCGGAAGTGACACCATCCTATCTGTCGCCCTCATGTGTGGGTTGCTCCACTCTCCGCCATCCGGAGAGCGCGAAGGTGAACTCGCGGACGATGTGTGCGGCGACAGACGTCAGGCCGCCAAAACCGAACCCGCTCAACATGGATCGATCACTTCAAGTGTGATCTCACGCGCCGGGACCACAGCGATGCCGCGCGCGACGCAACGTGGTGGGCGCCTGTCGCGTTCCCGCGCCGGCATCCGAAGCTCGACCGACCCCATTATGGTTCCGATCGCAACGGCCAGCTCGGCAACAGAGAACGCGGCTCCGAGGCATCGACGGTGGCCGCCGCCGAACGGCGCATATGCGAATGGCGGCGGTTTGCGTGTCAGAAACCGTTCTGGCTCAAACCGGTCGGGCTCAGGCCAGATCGAGGGATTGAAATGCAGGGCATGCAAAGCGATACCCACAATTTGTCCTTCGGAGCAGGCGACGCCGCCGATAGTTAACGGGACGCCCAGTCGCCGCAACACGATCGGCACCGGCGGATGCATCCGCAACGTCTCATGGACGACCGCGTTGAGGTATGGCAACGTGGTCATCTCCAGCGGTGTTGGGCGCCCAGACAACTCGGCGACCAAGCGCTCCCTCACCGAATCGTCCCGGTATATGTGATAGAGCGACCACGTGAGCGCTGTCGCGGTGGTCTCATGACCTGCAGCGAGCAGTGTCCGTAACTGGTCGTGCAGGTCCTGCTCGCTGTGCACCTGACCGTCTTCATCGGTCTCGGACAGGAGTACGTCAAGCATGTCTCGAGCCAGCATGCCCTTCCGCTGTCGGTTCTCTATGTCCTCGGACAAGAGTTGGTCAAGCTGATCACGAAGCCGCAGTAGCCTGGCCCACGGTCCTCGGCCACCGATGTCCCGGCGCAATGCAGGCATCAGCATGAGAGGGGCTGTGTTGGCCCGCATCAATGCCCTGACGGCCTCGGCGTAGACCTGGCGACGGTTTGGATCGGCGACGCCGAACACTACGCGGATCGCGACGTTGAGAGCGATGGCCAACGCAAGTTCCCGCACCGCTACCGCGTGCCCCGGTCGTCGCGACCCGATTTCCTCCGTGGTTGCTGAGGCGATGATGTCGACATAGTGCTTGATCCGCTCGCCGTGGAACGCCGGCGTCAACAGGCGACGTTCACGCCTGTGCTCCTCGCCCGAGAGCAATATCAGCGATCTCTCGCCGACGATTGGCTGGATGGGGTTGGGGGTGGGTGCTTGGGAGAGGGGTGCGGGGATGGTGAGGACGTCGTGGGTGGCCTGTGTGGTGGCGAAGAAGATGACTTCGCCGAGGCCGGGGAATTTCAGTTGGAATGGGCGGGGGTTGGAGGCGTGGCGGCGGAAATATCGCACCGGATCGATGGCCGCAGATATCGCGTGTAGGTAGCCGAGCGACGATTTGGCCGCTGTCGGCGTCATTTTGTTCATTGGCGGTGACGTCATTTTCTGCGCCCCCGCGGTCGATTTTTGTGTTGCTGCGGATGGGCTGTGGCGGCGAGGAACGTGGCTGTGGATCGCGAGGTTTTGCGGGGGTTTGGAAATGTGTTGGTTGGTGCTGGGCGCGCAATATGGCCACCATGCGTGGTAGCGCGGACCTGGGTCTGCTCGATTCGCGTGGTGATTGCGATGGGGCGGGTGGGGGACTGGCCTAGCGCGAGCCCAGGCGACATCCCTGCCCGTGGGCTGGGCACGGCCGGCCGGGCGTTGCCGGCGGATGATGGCTGGCCCGATGGGCGGCCGGTAGGTTTTGTTCGGCGGTTTAATGTTGAGTGCAATGAATCGGTGGCCGGAAACCGAACAATGTGCGCGGGATAAACCGGTGCGGAAATGAACGGCTCAAATTGTGATTGAAATCGCGGTTGGCATTCGGTCAATTCGCTGAGTTTGGGCGTTTCTATCCGCACCGGAGCTGTAATTTTTTGAGCGGAAATTTTGATTAGCCCGTCAAAGACCTTTACCGGCTGGCAACCACCATAACCCCCGGATATAGCAAACAAACGATACCTCCTGTGATATCTGGACGTCCTAGACACAACAGGTTGCCATGTCCGGCCGATCGCTTGGTGGTTGCTGTTGCTCCCGCGCGGGACCCTGTGCAGACATTCGAGCGCTCGATCGGTTGCAGCATAGGCGGAACACTCACGGGGTCGAGGTCCAATCGCAAAATCGGTCAGTGCTCCCATGCGATGTCGTGGCGGTTTTACGATCTTGAAGCAAATATTCCATGAACGCCGGTCAGATGGCTGGCCCGGTCCAGCGGCTCGTCGAACCGCTGCCTGATTCAGCGCCCCGGACCGGCCCACGCACGCTCGACCTACACCTTCGCTGACGCCCACCAATATTGCTAATGCGTTGTTGCAACCGCAACGATAGGCCATCGACCAGGTAGCCGCGCAGACCTCCTCTCCAGCCACCCCAGAAGTTTCGCTCACTACGTGGTTAAATGCGTGAGTAGCCCACTACGCGTTTTTGCCGAGATACACCACGGATCGTCGGGACTGCGTTATACATTGTGGTAACGCGCAACGCCATCACCGAAATACCACACGGAAGAAGCGCCCCGGGTTCACAGGTAGCGGGTGGGGGTGACTATATGACGACGGATCGACGGCGTCCCAACACGCCGCGCGCGGCAGACTTCATCGTCGAGCACCTCGCGAGCACCGGGGTCCAGCACATCTTCGGCGTCGACGGCGCCATCATCGAAGACCTCTACGACGCGGCGCACTTCACCCCCGCGGTTACCGCGATCCTGGCCAAACACGAATTCTCGGCGGCCACCGTGGACGGCGGCTATAGCCGCAGCGGCGCCGGACTCGGCATTGATGGCCCGTCGGTTATCAGTGTCGAGTGTTCGGCCGACGAAATTCCCCCATCGTGCCGTTTCTGGGCAAGAGGGGCCGAGCGCGGCCAGTCCTTGTACTCATCCGATCGTGAAGGAGAACACGGGATTGGATGAAGTGAGCCGATATGAACACACCTAACGTCAGCTTGATCGACGGCACAAAACCCAGGGATGGGAGATTGGCATGACGGCGACGGTCGAGTCCTTTTCGTGTTCGGAGATTCCTACGCCGTCACCGCCGCTGCGCGTGGAGGTCGATGCGTTGCCGCTCGCCGTCGATCCGCTGGCGTTGTCGCTCAACGAGAACCCATTCGCGCCGCTGCCGGCTGTACGCGCAGCGCTGGCCAAGTCGATCCGCTCGGCCAACCGGTATCCGGAGTTTTTCCCGGAGCGATTGCGCCGATTGATCGCCAACCGCATCGGCCTGCCCGACGAGCAAGTTGTTCTAGGCCCAGGCGCGACCGGAGTGATGCTGCAGGTGCTGCGAGCTGTCACTGACCCAGGTGATCGAATCGTTATGTCGGAACCTACTTTTGACGGATTTCCGATCGTCTCGCGAATGACAAAGCTCAACCAAGTCATGGTGCCGCTTGACGCGACCGGCCACCACGACCTGCACGCGATGGCAGATGCCGCGTCAGAAGCGCAGGTGGTAGTCATCTGTCGGCCTCATAACCCAACGGGCACAGTCGAATCCGCCAGCGCAATTGAACAGCTTCTTGCACGGGTCCCCAGCGACACCGTTGTCATACTCGACGAGGCTTATGTGGAGTTCGTCGCGCCTGAATTCAGCATCGACTCGGTTGGCCTGCCTCAGCGCTTTCCGAACGTAGTAGTCATGCGGACATTTTCTAAGGCCTACGGCCTAGCGGGCCTGCGGATTGGGTACGCATTCGGCTCCAGGGAACTGGCCGGCAAGCTATGGGAGATGCAGTTGCCATTCGGAATGAGCATTACCAGCTTGGTCGCGGTTGCGGCATCGTATCGGGCGGAATCTCAACTAAATGACCGAATCCGGCGAATCACCGCCGAACGGCATAGCCTCTGCGCGCAGTTGCACGCGATGGGCATCTACAGCACCGAGGCACACGCCAACTTCGTGTGGTTGCCGGCCGCGGGTCGGCCGTGGCGGGAAATCTTTGACAACAGCGGCGTACGCGTCAAGCACTACTTCGACGGAGGAGTGCGCATCACCATTGGCTCGTCCTCCTCCACGCGCGCTGTCCTGGCAGCGCTGAGAACACGCGCCACGGCGATATAGGGGACGGCAAGTGCGCGAACATCACGAAGATCAGCACGAAGATCAGGTTGTGGTAGTCGGCGCGGGTCCATCCGGCATCGCCGCGGCGCTGAGCCTGCGCGATCGGGGGGTACGCCCGCTGCTGATCGACCGGGCCGATCAGGTCGGCTCGTCCTGGCGGCGACGTTATGACCGCCTGAAACTCAATACCGGCAGGCGGACCTCGCATATGCCCAATCGGCCGTATCCAAGCGGGACCGCAGTCTTTCCGACCCGGGATCAAGTAGTCGACCACCTCGACCGGCACGCCCACGAGGACGGAATCGAGTTGCGGCTCTGCACTGAAGTGACCCGAATCGATCGTGATTCGGGTGGTTGGCGGTTGGCGACGTCCTCGGGAGACATCAATGCACCCCAGGTCGTCGTCGCAACGGGATACGAACACACCCCACGGGTTCCCGAATGGCCGGGCAAGGACGGCTTTGGGGGTGTGGTGCTGCATTCTTCGGCTTACCGGAATCCAACGCCATTTCTAGGAAAGCGGGTGCTGGTCGTCGGGGCCGGGTCGTCGGCCTTGGAGATTGTCTACGACGTTGCCACGGGGGGAGCAGCCAAGACGTGGTTGGCCGTACGAACCCCGCCCAACATCCAGCTGCGCGCTCTACCGGGCGGGTTTCCGTCGGACTACATCGCGACCCGGCTGTATGACTCGCCGACCTGGCTGGGGGACGCGATGGGGAAGGTTGCGCGCCGAATCGAAATCGGCGACCTGACGGAGTTCGGCCTTCCGATCCCCGACGAGGGGGTTTTCGCCCGTGGGAAACGGCTGGGACGGGCGCCCGCGATCGTCGACAAGGAGGTGATTCACGCGATCAGGGCTAGGCGATTCGAAGTCGTCGCCACTATCGAAGCGTTCGAAGGCAATTCCGTCCTGCTGCTAGACGGCCAACGGCTCCAACTCGATGTGGTGATCTGCGCGACGGGTTATCAGCGTGGCCTTGAGTCGCTGGTCGGCCACCTTGGTGTGCTCGACGAACAAGGCCTGCCCCTCGCCGTCGGTGAGACTCCGGCCGCGCCAGGGTTGCGGTTCATCGGGTTTCTTTCGCGCCCGGCGCTGATTGCGTTCGTGGCCAAGCAATCCAAGCGCGTGGCTAACTGCATCGCTGACGAACTCGCGGTTCCGTACGGTGACGTAACTACTCCGAGTTACGAGTCGCCACCGCGGGGGCATAGCTGAGCGGTAGTTGGCGACGTCCTGCGCTGTAGCGCGGATCAAGGACGGAACGAGTTGGAGGGAATGGCTCGACTGGGCAATCGCCGCGCCGCGCCGCATCATTGCAATCGCACCTGTTCATTGTGATCGGCGCCGCAGTATTCGGCATTCCTGTCACGAAGAGCTTGTCGGCCGGTGGCTTCCAGGACCCGTCGTCGGAATCCGCCAAGGGGGCCGCCTTGCTTTCCGACAAGTTTCACCCGGGCGATATGGCTGCTGATCACCATACGATCGGTTCGGTATCAGCGAACCGAGCGGCGGCGCGTTCAGGTCAGCGAATCTGGCCGCGGCAGGCATGAGCTGCGGGCTGACGGGTGAGTGCCGTTGAGACGATGACCACCGTCCGTGGCGGGCAGCTGACATCTCCTGGCCACGGTTGCCGACGGTACTGGATCGGCCATGCGGCCAAGCAGTCGCAGCGCATGGGCAAGTAGACCGCAGCCGAACTGGCGGCCTAGCCGAGGAATTCAGACTCCAATACCAGATCTCGGACCAATGTCTGGTACTCGGTGTGGGTTTTGTGCTCGACGGTGTCGAAGCGCTTGTTCTGCTGCTCGTGCATGTAGGTGCGGTACTTGGGCGCACCAGGGAACCCAACGTTGTCTGCCACGACGATCGAGCCCGGATGTAGCCATCCCCGGTCGACGATCGTTTTCAGATCGGGTAGGTAGGCGTTCTTGTCGTGGTCGAGGAACAGAAAGTCAACCTTCCCCGTGCCGAACCCATCGGCGGCGAGGGCATCAAGGGTTTGGCCTCCATCGTCGATGGTGCCGACTATGGAGGTGATCCGATCATCGACGCCGGCATAGGCCCAGATGCGACGCGCTATCTCGGCGTTGGCATCCGACAGTTCGACGGAAAATACCGTGGCCGAAGGGGCGGCGCGGACGAGGCGCAGAGCGCTATACCCGACATATGTGCCCAGCTCCAAAATCAGCTTGGGATCGGCCCGCTTCACGGCGGCGTCGAGCAGCTTGCCCTTCTCGTCGCCGATGTTGACCAGGAACGTTTGTTCGTAAGCGAACTTGTCAATGGTGTCGAGCACGTCGTCGATGTCGCCTCTGCGAGCGTTGTTGACCACATGATCGGCGACTTTGGATTCGCGGCCATCGCCAACTTGGCCCGTCTTGAGGAAATGGAGGCCGCCGACGACAAAGCGGAGGTAAGACCAACGCATCAATGGCATCCGCTGCTTGAGGTTCACGCCAATCAGCTTATGCAACACGCGTCGATCGGGGAGCGACGTTGCCGCGGGTCTGCCCGTCCAGACCGATTCGCACCGTTAAACTGGCCCGGATGTTCGCCATGCCTCTGTGTTGCCATGACTTTCGAAGGCGAGCGCGAGTGCTGATCGCAGCGAAGCGAGGACCGGAGCGAGCGGGAGCCGAGGGATGACTGAGGACGGAGGCGGCACCGACCCACCCCCGCAGGCGGGGTTGACCGGTCGTCCTCCTCGGCCGATTCCTGAACCCAAGCCCAAGAATGTGCACGGGCCCGCCAAGGTAATCGCGATGTGCAACCAGAAGGGCGGCGTCGGCAAGACCACCTCGACAATCAACCTGGGCGCCAGCCTCGCCGGGTACGGACGGCGGGTGTTGCTGGTGGACCTCGACCCGCAGGGCGCCCTGTCCGCCGGCCTCGGGGTTCCCCACTACGAGCTGGACCACACGGTCCACAACCTGCTTGTCGAGCCCCGGGTGTCCATCGACGACGTCCTCATCCACACGCGGGTCAAGAACCTGGACCTGGTGCCGAGCAACATCGACCTCTCGGCGGCGGAGATTCAGCTGGTCAACGAGGTTGGCCGCGAGCAGACGCTGGCCCGCGCGCTGCATCCGGTGCTGGATCGCTACGACTATGTGCTGATCGACTGTCAGCCGTCGCTGGGCCTACTCACGGTGAACGGACTGGCCTGCTCGGACGGCGTGATCATCCCGACCGAATGCGAGTACTTCTCGCTGCGCGGCCTAGCATTGCTCACCGACACCGTGGACAAGGTGCACGACCGGCTGAATCCCAGGCTGAGCATCAGTGGCATCCTGATTACTCGATATGACCCCCGCACCGTCAATGCCCGCGAGGTCATGGCCCGCGTTCTCGAGCGGTTCGGCGACCTGGTGTTCGACACCGTGATCACCCGCACGGTGCGCTTCCCGGAGACCAGCGTCGCCGGTGAGCCGATCACCACATGGGCGCCGAAATCCGGTGGCGCCCAAGCCTATCGATCGTTGGCCCGCGAGGTCATCGACCGGTTCGGTTCGTGAACACCGAGACCCAGCCGACGGAGTCGCAGCAGACAGGCTTCCAGGTACGGCTGAGTAATTTCGAGGGTCCGTTCGACCTGCTGCTGCAGCTGATCTTCGCCCACCGGCTCGACGTCACCGAAGTGGCGCTGCATCAGGTGACCGACGACTTCATCAGATACACCAAGGAGATCGGGCCCCAGCTCGAACTGGACGAGACCACCGCGTTCCTGGTGATCGCCGCGACCCTGCTGGATCTGAAGGCCGCGCGCCTGCTGCCCGCGGGCGAGATGCACGACGAGGAAGACCTCGCGCTCTTGGAGGTGCGCGACCTCCTGTTCGCCAGGCTTCTGCAATACCGGGCGTTCAAGCACGTCGCAGAGATGTTCGCCGAGCTGGAAGCCGCAGCCCTGCGCAGCTACCCGCGCGCGGTTGCGCTGGAGGATCGCTACTCCGACCTGCTGCCCGAGGTGATGCTCGGCGTCGACGCGCAGTTGTTCGCCGAGATCGCCGCTAGTGCGTTCACGCCGCGGCCGGTGCCGACCGTCGCCACGCAGCATCTGCACGAACTGATCGTGTCGGTGCCCGAGCAGGCCGAGCAACTGCTGGCCGAGCTGCAGCGTCGGGGTGAGGGGCGGTGGGCCACGTTCTCGGAGCTGGTCGCCGACTGCCGGGAGCCGATCCTGATCGTCGGCCGCTTCCTGGCACTGCTCGAGCTGTACCGGGCGCGAGCGGTAGCATTTGACCAATCAGAACCGCTTGGTGTGCTCCAGATTTCGTGGACCGGGGATCGGCCATCCAGCGAAGAAATCGAAGCCACTGAGATGGACGAAGAGCCAACCGATGACTGACGAATACTCAGATCCGATCGACGACCACCGTCCCGCTCCGGTCGATCGCGAAGACAGCGACGAGCCGGTGAACGGCGACGCCCTCATTGAGCCGGTCAACGGCGGAATCCCCGACGGCGTCAACGGCGACATCACCGACCTCAACCTGGGCATCGACGTCGCCGAGCCTCCCGCGCTGGAGGAGTTCGAGCTCGGCGCGGTGCTGGAGGCGCTACTGCTGGTGGTCGACACGCCGGTGACGGTCGACGCGTTGGCGGCGGCGATCGAGCAGCCGGCCTACCGGGTGAGCGCCAAGCTGGCGGTGATGGCCGAGGAGCTGGCCGCCCGGGACAGCGGTATCGATCTGCGCGAGGCCGGCGGCGGGTGGCGGATGTACACCAGGGCGCAGTACGCACCGTATGTCGAGCGGCTACTGCTCGACGGGGCCCGATCCAAGCTGACCCGTGCAGCACTGGAAACGCTTGCGGTGGTGGCTTATCGACAGCCGGTGACCCGGGCGCGGGTGAGCGCGGTGCGTGGGGTGAACGTGGACGCGGTCATGCGCACGCTGTTGGCACGGGGGCTGATCACGGAGTCAGGCACCGATACGGACACCGGCGCCATCACGTTCGCGACCACCGAGCTGTTCCTCGAACGCCTCGGGTTGTCCTCGCTGACCGACCTTCCCGACATCGCTCCACTGTTGCCCGACGTCGACGTCATCGACGACCTGAGCGAAACGCTCGCCGACGAACCGCGATTCGTGAAACTCAGCACGCCGCCCGCCGCGGGCGGCGAACGCCAGGCGTCCTTCGACGTGGACACCGACTGAGATGGCCGGCTCCGAGGGCGTGCGGCTCCAGAAAGTGTTGTCGCAGGCCGGGATTGCATCGCGCCGCGTTGCCGAGAAGATGATCATCGACGGGCGGGTCGAAGTCGACGGTCGAGTGGTGAGCGAACTCGGCACCCGGGTCGATCCCGACGTGTCCGTGATCCGAGTCGACGGCGCAAGGGTGATGCTCGATGACACCCTGGTGCACCTGGCGTTGAACAAACCGCGCGGCATGCACTCGACGATGTCCGACGACCGCGGCAGGCCGTGCATCGGCGATCTGGTCGAGCACCGAGTCCGCGGTAACAAGAAGCTCTTTCACGTCGGCCGCCTCGACGCCGACACCGAAGGGTTGCTGCTGCTGACCAACGACGGCGAACTTGCTCACCGACTGATGCACCCGTCGTTCGAGGTGCCGAAAACCTACCTGGCCACGGTCGCCGGTACGGTCCCGCGGGGCTTGGGACGCAAGCTGCGCGCAGGCATCGACCTCGACGACGGGCCCGCACGCGTCGACGACTTCGCGGTCGTTGATGCGGTACCCGGCAAGACGATGGTGCGCGTGACACTGCATGAGGGCCGCAAGCGGATCGTCCGGCGATTGCTTGCCGCCGTGGGCTTTCCGGTCCAGGATCTGGTCCGCACCGACATCGGGGCGGTGTCGCTGGGAGACCAACGTCCCGGCAGTATCCGAGTGTTGGGCCGTGACGAGGTCGGCGCGCTGTACAAGGCGGTGGGCCTGTGACCGACTCGCTGGTTATCGCGGTCGACGGACCGGCCGGCACCGGGAAGTCCTCGGTGTCCAGAGGTTTGGCGCGTTCGTTGGACGCACGCTATTTGGACACCGGCGCGATGTACCGAATCGTGACGCTGGCGGTGCTGCGGGCCGGTGTCGACCTCGATGACGCCGATTCAATCGGATCCGTCGCCGCCCACGCGGAGCTTGCGGTTGGTTACAACCCTGATGAGGATCGTTCTTACCTTGCAGGAGAAGATGTTTCGGCGGAGATCCGCGGCGACGAGGTCACCAGGGCCGTGTCCGCTGTGTCGGCCGTGCCGGCCGTCCGGACTCGACTGGTCGCGCTACAACGTCAGCTCGCGACAGGCACGGGCAGCGTGGTCGTCGAAGGCCGGGACATCGGCACCGTCGTGCTCACCGACGCGGACGTCAAGATCTTCCTGACGGCGTCCGCACAGGAGCGGGCTCGTAGGCGCAACGATCAGAATGTCGCCAACGGACTCGGCGACGACTACGAAGCAGTGCTGGCCGATGTGCAGCGCCGTGACCACCTCGACTCGACCCGCGCGGTGTCCCCGCTGCGCGCCGCCGACGATGCGGTCGTGGTCGACACCAGCGACATGTCGGAGTCCGAGGTGATCAACCACCTGGTCGAGCTTGTCGAGCAGCATGCGGGTGCGCCGCGATGAGCACAACGGATGCCGACGGCACCTGGAGCGACGAAAGCGACTGGGAGCTAACCGATTCGGAGCTGGGCGACGACGGTGGGGGGGCGGCCGGCTCGTCCGGTCCGCCGCCGGTGGTTGCGGTCGTGGGCCGCCCGAACGTCGGCAAGTCGACGCTGGTGAACCGCGTGCTCGGCCGCCGGGAGGCCGTGGTGCAGGACGTTCCCGGAGTGACGCGGGACCGCGTTTCCTACGAGGCGAACTGGGTGGGGCGCCGGTTCCTCATTCAGGACACCGGCGGCTGGGAACCCGACGCAAAGGGTTTGCAGCAGTTGGTGGCCGAGCAGGCCGCGGTGGCGATGCGAACCGCCGACGCGATCATCCTGGTGGTCGACGCCGTGGTGGGTGCGACGGCGGGCGACGAGGCGGCCGCACGCATTCTTCGGCGCTCGGGCAAGCCGGTGTTCTTGGCGGCCAACAAGGTTGACACCGAGCGCGGTGAGGCCGACGCCGCAGCGCTGTGGTCGCTGGGGCTGGGGGAGCCGCACGCGATCAGCGCGATGCACGGTCGAGGGGTGGCCGACCTGCTCGACGAGGTCGTGGCGGCGCTGCCCGCGGTGTCCGAGGCGGCAGGCGGAAGAGGCGGACCCCGTCGGGTGGCGTTGGTGGGCAAGCCGAACGTCGGGAAGAGCTCGCTGCTGAACAAGCTGGCGGGCGATGATCGGGCCGTCGTGCACGACGTGGCCGGCACCACCGTCGACCCCGTAGACTCGTTGATCGAATTGGGCGGCAGGACTTGGCGTTTCGTCGACACGGCCGGTCTGCGCCGAAAGGTCGGCCAGGCCAGCGGCCACGAGTTCTATGCCTCGGTGCGAACACACGGCGCGATCGACGCCGCCGAGGTGGTCATCGTGCTGATCGACGGCTCGCAGCCGCTGACCGAGCAGGATCAGCGGGTGCTCTCGATGGTGATCGAGGCGGGACGGGCACTCGTGCTGGCGTTCAACAAGTGGGACCTCGTCGATGAAGACCGGCGCTACGACCTCGGCCGCGAGATCGAACGTGAACTGTCCCAGGTGCAGTGGGCGCCGCGGGTGAACATCTCGGCCAAGACCGGGCGGGCGGTGCAAAAACTGGTGCCCGCGCTGGAAACCTCGCTCGATTCGTGGGATACCCGGATCTCAACGGGCAGGCTCAACACCTTCCTGAAAGAAGTGGTTTCCGCCACACCTCCGCCGGTGCGCGGCGGCAAGCAGCCACGGATTCTGTTCGCCACCCAGGCCTCCGCCCGGCCGCCGACATTCGTCCTGTTCACCACCGGTTTTCTGGAAGCCGGATATCGCCGGTTCCTGGAGCGGCGACTGCGCGAAACCTTCGGATTCGAAGGCAGCCCGATCCGCATCAGCGTGCGGGTGCGCGAGAAGCGCGGAGCGAGGTCTCGATAAGTTGGCTTAGTGCCCGTCATCGACATGGTCCTCATCGCGTTGGCGGGTGTCGCGGCAGGAGCCATCAACAGCCTTGTCGGGTCGGGCACGCTCGTCACGTTCCCGACGCTGGTGACGTTGGGCTACCACCCGGTGGTCTCCACGATGTCCAACGCGATTGGCCTGGTCGCAGGCGGCGTCTCGGGAACCTGGGGATACCGCCGCGAACTGCGTGGCCAGTGGCATCGGCTGCGCTGGCAGATACCGGGTTCGTTCCTCGGCGCGTTGCTCGGAGCCTGGCTGTTGTTGCACCTGCCCGAGAAGGTCTTCACCGAAGTCGTTCCGGTGCTGTTGATCGCGGCGCTGATCCTGGTGGTAGTCGGTCCGAAGATCCAGGAATGGGCCCGCAGGCGAGCGGAGGCGGCAGGGCAATCGGCCGAGCATGTTTCGCGAGGCCGAATGGTGGCGCTGGTAATCGGCACGTTCCTCGTCGGCGTGTACGGCGGCTACTTCACAGCGGCACAGGGCATCCTGCTGATGGGAGTGATGGGCGCGCTGCTGCCCGAAGACATGCAGCGGATGAACGCTGCGAAGAACTTGCTGTCGCTGATCGTGAATGTCGTTGCAGCAGTGGCGTACATCCTCGTCGCATCCGACCGGATCAGCTGGCTGGCTGCGGGTCTGATCGCGATCGGCTCGTTGATAGGCGGGTTCCTCGGCGCTCACTACGGACGCCGGCTGTCGCCGAATGCGTTGCGCGCGTTCATCGTCGTGATCGGCTTGATCGGCCTGTACCGACTACTGACCGTCTGAGTCAGAAACTCCGGCGCGCCGACTCCTGCTCCAGCACCGCGTCGAGATCCTTGAGGCGTTCCATCGAGGAGACGGCTCGCTGCGTGCGGTTGTTCTTGGCAAGAAGATCGCGATGGCGGTGGACGAACGACCAGTAGCCTGCGGTGAACGGGCAGGCGTCTTCGCCGAGGCGCTTCTTCGGGTCGTAGGCGCAATCCGAACAGTGATCGCTCATCTTGTTGATGTAGGCGCCGCCAGAGGCGTACGGCTTGGTGGCCAGCTTGCCGCCGTCGGCATGCTGGCTCATCCCGACGACGTTCGTCGGCATCACCCAGCGGAAGCCGTCGACGTAGGCGGTGGCGAACCACTC
>JBKPSU010000206.1:0-5551 GCA_046735135.1 Actinomycetota bacterium | reverse complement strand
GTGGGGGGCGTTGTCGATCGCCAAAACCGAGGCCGCCATCGACGCCCTGGTCGACGAGCACGACCCCGCCGCTTTGCGCCGCTCGCGGGAGGCGGCGTCGTCTCCGACGGTGGAGTTCGGCTCCCCGTCGGATGTCGCGGGCACCACCAGTATGTGGGCGCGGTTGTCGGCCCCGGACGCGGCGCTGATCGAACAACGCCTCGACGAGATGGCCCACAGCGTGTGCCCAGACGACCCGCGCGGCATCGGTGAGCGCCGCGCCAAGGCCTTGTTCGCCGCGGTGGCCGAGCACACCGAACTCGCCTGCACCTGCGGCCAACCCGACTGCGCGGGCGTGACGTCCGATGACCACGTCACGAAGAACGCCGTCGTCTACGTCATCGCCGATGAGGACACCGTCGAGGCAGCGGCCGCCGAGAAACAAACAAGCGACCCGGCCACGCCGGCACCGGCGGACCCGGCGGCACGGTGTGCGGCACCCCCGGCGTATGTGCTCGGCGCCGGGGTGATGCCCGCGCCGCTGCTGGCCGCCACCCTGGAGCGGGCCAGGCTGCGCGAGGTCCGCCATCCCGGCGACGGTCCTGCCGAGCCGCGCTACACCCCGTCGCGGGCCCTGGGCGAGTTCGTCCGCTGCCGCGATCTGACGTGTCGGTTCCCCGGCTGCGACAAGGCCGCCCAATTCTGCGACCTCGATCACACCGTGCCGTATCCGGTGGGGCCCACGCATCCATCAAACCTGAAGTGTCTGTGCCGTTTTCATCATCTTTTGAAAACGTTCTGGACCGGCGTCAAAGGCTGGCGCGACCGCCAACTACCCGACGGCACCATCATCTGGACTTCACCCACCGGGCACACCTACCCGACGTATCCGGGCAGCATGCACCTGTTCCCGACACTGTGCGAACCGACGGCCACCCTGTGGCCCGGCGACCCACCAGTTGTCGAAACCCGCGGTGGGCGCGGGGCGATGATGCCTAAACGCCGCCACACCCGCGCCCGCACCACCGCCACAGCCATCAACGCCGAACGCCGACTCAACGACACCCACGTCGCCCAACGCAACAAACCGCCGCCGTTCTAAGCGAGGCGATTTCGAATTTGGTCTCCACTCGTGTCCGCTTCCCCAGGGGACATCAAGCCCGCTCCCCCCTCGAACGGTGCGGCACGACGATGGCCTTGCGTCGTCTCACACCGGGCCGGCAAATCACCCTTCATGAGCGGCAGGTCCCGTTCTAGCCTGTCAGCTCCAGCGTTAACTCCGCCGGGCAGCACAGTTCGTCGCGCTGGTTGAAGATCGTGATCTCCAGGTCCACAAGGTATCTCGGCGTCTCACCGGAGTCGTCGCGCCGCTTGTTCACCACGCGGCCGCGACCCACCATGGAATCGCCGGCATAGACGGACCCGAGCAGTGACACCTTGCGGCGCACCACGCGACTGTACGGGCCCGCCCAGTCCGTCGCGATGCGGTCGATGAACCCGGCGAGGTGCATGGTGTTGACGAAAATCGTCGGGTGCCCATGACTTTCGGCGTATTTCGGGTCGAAGTGGCCCGGGAAGTAGTCCCACGTGGCGCCGGGGTTCATCACCACCCGCTGATAGCTGATCTCGTCGACCACCTCGGTCAGCTCGGTCGGTACGGTGATGTCGCTCCACGCCAGCCTGTGATGCGTCGTCATGACGACTCCTCAGGTGTGAAGCGGAACAACGTGTTTCGATTCGTCGCGACCAGGACGCCGTCGTCGCGGTAGAAACTGTCGCAGGTCTCCACGAAATGTCCGATCCCCACCCGTGTCCGCTTCTGCGGTGATACCGACACGACCTCCTCGACGACGTTGAGGCGGTCACCCTCGAGGATCGGCGTGACGAGCTCGACGTCGTTCGACGCGTTGATGAATGTGGTACCGGGCAGCGGGACGCGGATCGCGATCGACGGTACGGGCCGTTCTCCGTTGGGTAGCCACGGCGGCGGAATGAGCCACCCCATCAGCAATGCCGGTGGTGCGACCAGTCCGCCCCAGACCTGCTTGGCGAAGTCGGCGTCCCAGTACGCCGGGTTGCCGTCCTGCACCATCGCCGCGAAGTGCTGGATGCGGGCGGAGCTCACCGCGGTGCCTGCGTACCTCGGTTCGCTGCGCACGCCGACCATGCGCAGGGCATCCTCGTAGGTGCCGAACGCGAATTCGTATCGGATGCCCGCGGTCACGGCCTTATACCGGTAACGCGTCTTTGCTTGGCACGACGTCCCATTCGAGTTCGCGTGATGTGAAATACCAGCCGCCCCGTTCATAGATGAGGCGATCACGGTAGGTGCCGGTCGCGCGCAGCTCTGCGGCGACGAACAGCAGCGCGACACACGTCTGCGTGGCGTCGACCCCGTCGACGGAGATGTCGTGGTCGACGGTGACGAGCCGCTGTCCATTGCCACCGTCGAATGCATCGCGCAGGTTGGTGTACGTCTGGCCCCCGCGGACGTATGTGGCGCCCGCGTGGCGGAACGTCGCGATCCAGCCACCGAAGTCGCCCGCGGAGAACAATCGGTTCTGCCGGGCGGTCAGGTTCAGTATGGCCGCCCGCCCGGCCACTCCTGCGAGCACGAACTCCTGCTGGTAGCTCATCGTCATGTGTTCTCTCCCGTCCTAGCGACTGAGTATGTAGCCGTGTTCCTCGCGGTCCCACGCGTTGTCGCCGAGACCCCTGGTACGGAGCAGGTCCTTGCGTACGCGCCCGATCACGTTTTTCGGTATCTCGTCGAGCACTTCCAGATACCGCGGAACGCAGAAGTACGGCATTCGGGTGGAGCAGAAGTCCAACAGCTCGGCGTGGTCGAGGTCCGCGTCCGGTTGCAGGGTGACGACGACCAGAATGTCGTCCTCACCGAGGTCACTGGGCACGGCGACGGCCGCCGCCTCGAGCACGGCCGGATGGCGCATCACCGTCGCCTCGACTTCGACCGATGACACGTTCTCGCCGCGCCGGCGCAGCGAGTCCTTGACCCGGTCGACGTAGGTCAGGTTGCCGTCGCGGTCGAGGGACCCGAGATCGCCGGTGCGGAACCACTCGTCGTGCGGCGTGACGACAAGCTGCGAGTCGATCGCGGCGGCATCGACGTAGCCCGTGCTCATCACATTGGCTGACACTGGCCTGCAGGCGATCTCGCCGACAGCTCCCGCGGGCAGTGGTTGCTCGTCAGTGCCGACGATGCGCACGTCGAACGCCGGGTTCACCTGTCCCGATGTTCCCGGAACGCCGGCCTCGGATACGGTCTTGAACGCAATCGGGAACGCTTCCGTCATCCCGTACATCGTCACGATCCTGGCGCCGTAGCGCTGCTCGATGCTGCGGTACATGTCGGCCGCTATGGGGGCTGCCGAGATGAACCTCAGCGGAAGTTTCGAGTCGCTGGCATCCGGCGGCTGATTCCACAGCATCGATATCATGGCTCCGGCTCCAGCGAAACCCGCTGCGCCGCAATCCCTCACATCGTGCCACACTTCACTGGGTCGAAATGTTGCGGCCAACACCGTCGTCGCACCGTGAAGCATCGGTGCCAGCACCGATGGGGCGGCACTCAGGTGGAACAACGGCATGGCGCTCCATACCACGTCTCCGGCCTGAAGCTCCCAGGCCGAAGCCACCCCGGCGGCCGCGGAGAACAGGTAGTGCCATGTTGTCGCGACGGCCTTCGACGGCCCGGTCGTGCCCGACGTGAAGAACAGCGCGGCCAATTCGTCCGCTCCGGCCGGATCGACATCGGGTGGGGCGCTTGACGCCTGCGCCAGCGCTTCGGACAACGAATCCCCCACGGCCAGTACCGTTCTCACGGTTTCCACCCGGTCGACGACCTCGCTCAGTCGCGGATGCCGGTCGGCGTCGGCGATGACGACCTTGGCACGCGCCAGCCGCAGTGCGTGGACGAGGAACTCGTCCTTGTTAGCGACGTTGACCTCGGCGGTCACCGCGCCGATCCGCGCGGCGCCAAGCCAGAAATACACCCACTCAGGGCATGTCGCCGTGAACAATGCGACGGTGTCACCCCGCGCGACACCGTTGTCTACCAACACATTCGCGGCTGCGCACGAGCGATCCCGCATCTGCGCGAACGTCACAGGGGTTCCGGCGATGGACATCATCATCCGGTCGCCGAACTGCTCGGCGCGCTTGTCCAGAACGTCCGGGACCGTGTAGCGCTCGACCCCGAACTGCGACGGACCGATCGGTCCGTCCGGCCTCCTGCGCTCAGGCACCCGCCGCCGCCGGGTCCGGTTCGCCGGTGGCGGTGTACCCGAAGTCGATTGGCGACGGCTCTTCGCCGGGATAGAACCGATGCGCCCATCGCCGAAGCGCGGCGTAGTCGCGGGCTTCCTCAGGTGCCAGGTTGGGCTTCTCCAGGTACTTCATGTTCTCCCACGTGAAGAAGTCCTGCTTGATGACTTCCTGCTGCAACTGAAGGAACTTCGCAGCACGGCCCGCCGGCTTGTCGCCGGTGTCATCGGGTTCGCGAACCGACGCCTGGGTGTAGAAGTAGTCGGTGTAGTCCTCGTCGACCGGAGTCTGACCTGTCACCTCGATGGTCGCGACGAGTTCCTTGGGGAACCGCACGATGCCGAGCCCCAACGAGTAATTGTCATAGATGATGTTGGCATCGACGGGCCCGTCGGGCGTCAGCCATGTTGACGCGCGGCCGCCGCCGAAGTTCGCGGTGACCGTCGCGTGCAGGTGATAGCCGTCGACGTCGAACGACGTGGTGTTGGCGGCGCTGTCGGCCTTGTGGACGAACTGCACGTGATACGGGTCGGCCGCGTTCTCGATGATCATCTGCGCGTGCACCTTGACCCGGTTGAGCATCCGCGAATGCGGGTGCAGCGGATAATAGTCGTCGGTTTCCAACTCGGGCAGCACAGGTGGCTGCCAATACGGCGCCCGGCCGTGGCGCTCGTGCCACACCACGATGAAGCCGTACCATTCCTGCGTCGGGTAGGTCTTGATCCTCACGTTCTGTTTGCAGCCGATCTTGCTGTACGGGATCAGCGCGTTGGTGCCGTCTCCCCGCCACTGCCAGCCGTGCCACGGGCAGACGATGTGCTCGCCCTCGACTGTGCCGCCGACCCCCATGTTCGCACCCAGGTGCAGGCAGTACGCGTCGAGCACGTTGACCTTGCCCGAGGCGGTGCGGAAGATGACGAGTTCCTCGCCGAAGTAGTGCGCCCTCTTCACCTCGCCAGGGGCCAGCTCGGAGGCGAAGCCGACGATGAACCAGCCGGTCGGGTAGCGGTACTTCGAGAGGCTGATTCCGCTTGGGCCGAATTCACGTTCCGACGGATCGATGGTGGGATCGTCGATCGTCGTGTCGGTCATGTCGTCTCCGTCCGCACAATATTTGGGCAGGTCAGACCCTGTCCGCCGTCTATTGTTACTATTTTAAGCATTCTAGGTCAAGGACAGCCGAACCAGGAGCCTGCATGCCCACGACCACGCCAGTCGATTTGTCGGATTCCGCCTTGTGGCGGAACGGTTTTCCCGACGAGCTGTTCGCCGAGCTGCGCCGCGAGCG
>JBKPSU010000205.1:0-9238 GCA_046735135.1 Actinomycetota bacterium | reverse complement strand
GGCGAACCTTCCGGCCGAACCAGGTTCGGCGATACGCGAGATCACGCTGCTACGCCTGCGCGCACTGCTCGCCCAAGCCGTCGGTGACAAAGCCTCCTACCGCGACTATCGGGATCGCTACCGCGCCATGGCAACCTCGCTGGGCTTCGAGGGTCATATCGCCTGGGCCGAGGCGATGCCATGACGACGGCTGCTCCCTCGGGGGTGGTGACGTTTCTGTTCACCGACGTCGAGGGTTCGACCCGTCGGTGGGAAGCCGACGCTGATGGAATGCGGACTGCGTTGACAGCGCACGACAAGGTGCTACGCAACACCATCGAGGCGCACGGAGGCTGGGTGTTCAAGCACACCGGTGACGGGGTCTGTGCGGCGTTCGCGTCACGCAAGTCCGCAGTCGATGCCGCCGTGGCCGCACAGCATGCGCTGGAGATGCCGGTGCGAATGGGATTGGCGACCGGGGAAGCCGAACTGCGCGAAGGTGACTACTTCGGAACCGTGCTGAACCGTGCGGCGCGGGTGATGGCCGCCGGGCACGGCGGTCAGGTGCTGGTGGCCGATTCGACAGCGGTTCTGCTTAGCGGAGTCGATCTGATCGATCTCGGGACGCGACGACTGCGGGACCTACCCACGCCGGTCGGAGTGTTTCAAGTGCTAGCACCTGGCCTGCAGTCAGATTTCCCGCCTCTGCGCGCGCTCGATACGACTCCACGCAATTTGCGGCCCGCGACCACCAGCTTGATCGGGCGCGAGCGCGAGGTTGCCGAGATCGATGCGGCGGTGAGGTCGCATCGGTTGGTGACGTTGACCGGGGTGGTCGGGGGTCGGCAAGACTCGCCTGGAGATGCCGTGCCGCGACATAGGCCCGCGACCCGCATGGCGAGGAACTGGCCGCCGAGACGTGGATCGGCGTCGTGGCACTTCCCCCCGGCCACAATTGGTGGGACCGTATCTGTAGACCTCCGTAGTCGGGACCTAGAGACACCCGATCGGCGTCACGGCCGCCGAGGCTCAATATCAATTGATGCACACCGGGAGAAGCGATGAACGCATCCCAAACCGGCTCCGACCCTTACGCCCTCAGGACACACGTCGCCGCCGACCACAGCGCATACCACGTCAGCATCGACGCCGGTCCGCGCCACATCGCGTATGCCGACGTCCGGCCCAGCTCTTCCAGCGTCGAGCTCAGCATCGACGTCGCCACCGGGAACCCCTCGCCCCGTCTACGTCGCCGCCTCATCGACGCGGTGTTCGACCTCGACGTCATGCGCACACCTCGAACCTTGTTGGCCGCCTTGCCCCTCGGTGACGTGGACCTACTCGACGACGTTGCCCAACACTGCGTCAGCGTTCACACGAGGGCGGCTGGGCATAGCTGCCTGGTTGACGGACGCGTTATGGGGTAACGATGCCGCGCCGCGGCGTTGGGCGCTGAGTGGCCCGGTGCTTATAGCGATGTCCTTGAGCATCCCAAGGTGAACCGCCGTGACCCCGTGCGTCCGTAACGGCCGGACGACCGTGCTGTCAGGGAGGACGAACTCGTCATTACGGAAACGCTGTCTAACCCCGGAATACGACCTCCCAAGAAATCAGCGCATAGCGCGTTCCGAGAACGTTGCCGCAGTTTAAGCCGACAAGCGGCCCTAGTTTCGGCGTCAGGCAACCAGCCCCAACAAAATGTTCTTCGCGAACTCGGTGCGACTGCAAATTCAGCGCGCCCTAGACACCGGAACATGACTGGTGCATGCGCGGTACGTCTCGCCCGCCTCACCCTCCGACAATGGAACCAGGAGATATGCGTACCAGCGGTCTTGCTCATCGCGCTGCCAGAGATATCTAGTGCCGTCAGGCCGCTGACCGATCTTGCCTACGCGCCCATCGGGGCATGGAACCATCTCGCGGCCACGACCCGGTGGGGTCCAACGGATCTGATTTGCCATCCCAATTCCCTTCCGCCTGTCTATGCTCGGACAACGACGGCAACGGTATCCGCGGACGATCGATTAACGCGGGAAATCGGGCCTACCCTCGAACTACCGGGCCTCTGACTAAAGTGTTCTTCGGCCAGTCGTTGTCACCCGGTGCAACAAGCCACTTACGGCACGCCGTGTGAGCTTCGCCGAGACCCACTGCTACGAAGAAGCGACGGCGAAGAGCCGCCACTCGCCTGGTACGCCTTTGAGGTTGTGAGTCCCGCGCTCCTCGAATTCGAGTCCTGACCCGATCACCAAATCGCGCAGTGTGCTGGACACCAGCACCTCGTTCGGCCCCGCCAGGGCGCTCACCCTTGCTCCGATATGCACCCCGATTCCGCCGATGTCATCGCCGCGCACCTCGCACTCGCCGGTGTGCAACCCGGCGCGCACCTGGATGCCGAGTGCCTGTACGGCGTCGCGGATTGCCATGGCGCAGCGGATCGCTCGCTGCGGGCCGTCGAACATCGCCAGAAAGCCATCACCCGAGGTGTTCACCTCCCGGCCTCCGAAGCGATTGAGTTGTACGCGCACGATGGCGTCGTGCTCGTCGAGGAGTGCGTGCCAGTCACGGTCGCCGATCTCGGCGGCTCGGCGCGTCGAGTCAACGACGTCGGTGAACAGGACCGTGGCGAGCACCCGATCATCCGCCACTTCCGCCTGCTGGCCGGTGAGGAACTCGGCGATCTGGCCGAGTGCACGGCGAAGGGCAGGGTGATCTCACCAGCGCGAACCTCTCCTACCGGGAGTTAATCGCTGCGGCCCGCAACCGAAGTCGGCAGGGCCGCGCGGTGCGGTTCGTTGCGATACCGCGATGGGCTACCGTCGATCTTGCAGATCCGCCACATCAATCGCGCGAGGGGGTTCATCAGCCCCACGTCGTGGCACAGCATCCGGACGTCGCCGAACACGTTGCGCAGCGTCTGGCGCGATTCGGGCGCGTTGAAAAACTCCTTTCGCACCGACCGCGGGATGTCGAACTCCTTGAAGAAGCTGAGCGGCGGCACGACGATGGCCTGGCACAGCACGCGCATGACGATCGGCACGTACAGCGAAAGCCAGAACCGGCTGTAGCGGTGCATACGCGGGACACGCTTGTGCAGGTATTCGTGAGCAAACGAGATGTGGCGGGCCTCCTCGGCGACGTGGATCGCCATCACCTTCTCCATGATCGGATGCAGTGACTTGCCTTCGCGTAACACGTTCTTCTGCATGTGTTCGACCGGCAGCTCACCCGCCAGTACCCCGAAGAAGAACACCGTCGGCAGCGGGCCAGCGTATAGCGGGACAACAGGTGAGATCCACCGCAGCAACCGCGGCATGCCCGGAACATTTACCCCAATGCGGTTCACCATTTCCTGGAACATCAGGGTGTGGTTGCACTCTTCGACGGCTTCGTGCAGGCAGTAGCGGTGTTCGGGTGATCCGGTGGGCACCCAGAACGCGTATTGCATCAGGCCGCGGACCAGAACGCTCTCTAAGTGCACAGAGACCTTCGCAATGTTGGCCTCACGCCACATCCCCATCGCGATCTGCTTGTCCAGTGGTTGCGCCTTGTACGACGAATGACGTCCGAGTGGATCGGTCGCCGGGAGCACCCAGCGTGGGTCGTTCTGCGTGACGGAAAACTTCGGCGCATCCCAGTCAATGTCGGTGTACGGATTGAAGTGGCGGCGCACAGAACCCTCGGACAGGGTAGCCAGCGTCTCGACGTATCGGGCGTCATCGCTGACGTTCATACTACGTTTCCACCGCGTGACAGCGCGCATCACAGCCAGCAGCACCAGGCCGACCACCAGCAGCATGGCACCCGCCACCCAGCAGAGGTCGTCGAGTACGACCGGCATCCGAACCCCCTGTGAGCGTGTACACCGATGCGCTTATTGGCCTGCGACGGTACGGCAATCAACCGGGAATGAGCCATACCCAGCGGGGGAGCTGTCGTCGATGTAACTTAACTGTCGCTCGCAAGATATATTGCCGGGGCGTGGTGCGTGGACCCATGGCCGGGATGCCACGCGCGTCTACCGCTCCGACTGTCTCGATCGTGACGACATTCGAGAGTCTCAAAACTAGGTGTCGATGATGGCACGGCGATATGACGGAAATCGATAACCAGCGGTGACACCATACTGACGTGGACCCCGGCGGCGATGGTGGCGGTGGACTGACAGCTACAGGGCTGTCGTGCACGTCGTGTGGCACGGAGTTGCCGCTGGACTCGCGGTTCTGCAATAAGTGCGGCACGCCGATTACGCCCCCCTCGACACGGGCCGAATACAAGCAAGTCACCGTGTTGTTCGCCGATGTTGTGCATTCGATGGATATCGCTGCCGCCGTCGGTGCGGAGCGGTTGCGCGAGATTATGGCTGAGCTGGTCACGCGTGCCAGCGAAGTGGTCAAACGCTACGACGGCACGGTCGGCAGCTTCACCGGCGACGGCATCATGGCGGTCTTCGGTGCGCCGGTCGCGTTGGAGGACCATGCTGTTCGCGCCTGCCTGGCGGCCTTGGGCGTCCAAGAAGAAGCCAAGCGACTCGCCCTTGAAGTCCACGACCGCGACGGTGTGCAGCTGCAACTGCGAGTGGGTTTGAACTCTGGCCAGGTGATCGCCGGTGAGATCGGCTCTGGCGCTTTGGGTTATACCGCGATCGGTGAGCAGGTCGGCATGGCTCAGCGGATGGAGTCGGTCGCGCCGCCGGGTGGGGTGATGCTCAGCGCGTCCACCGCCCGACTCGTTGATGGCACGGCGGCTCTGGGTGAACCGGAGATGGTGCGGGTTAAGGGTGCCGAGACACCAGTCGCCGCCCACCGCCTTTTGGGCATCGGCGAACGGCATCACACCCTGGGGCGCGCTGAGTCCAGTCTGGTCGGTCGGCGGTGGGAAATGTCTGCTGTCGAGGGCTTGTTGGACCGGGCGATAGACGGTCACGGTGCGGTGGTCGGCGTGGTGGGGCCGCCGGGCATCGGCAAGAGCCGTCTCGTGCGTGAGATTGCACCGATCGCCCTTCAACGAGGTGTGGAGGTGTTCACGACATTCTGTGAGTCGCACACCAGCCAGGTCCCGTTCCACGCCGTCACGCGGCTGCTGCGTGCGGCCACCGGTGTCAAGGGTCTTGACGGGCGGGAAGCCCGTGATCAAGTGCGTGTTCGGGTGCCGGATGCCGACCCGGAAGATTTAGTGCTCTTCGATGACCTGCTGGGCATTGCGGACCCGAATACTCCGTTACCCCAAATCGATCCCGATGCTCGTCGACGGCGGTTGACCGCTCCGGTGAATGCCGCGTCGTTGGCCCGCAAGGCCCCAACGGTCTATGTCGTGGAGGACGCCCACTGGATCGACGAGGTCAGCGAGTCGATGCTGGCCGACTTCTTCGCGGTGATTCCGCGGACGCCTGCGCTGGTGTTGATCAGTTACCGCCCCGAATACGAGGGAGCGTTGGCGCGGGTGCCTGGTGGGCAAACCATCGCTCTTGCGCCGCTACGTGATTCAGAAACCGCGGCACTGGTCTCGGAGCTGCTTGGGCCGGACCCCTCTGTTAGCGAGCTAGGCGTGACGATCGCCGAAAGGGCCGCCGGTAATCCGTTCTTTGCCGAGGAGATCGCGCGGGAACTGGCCGAGCGTGGTGTGCTGCGCGGGAAACCGACCGCGTACGTGTCGACGGCAGAAGTCGCCGAGGTTTCTGTGCCCGCCACCCTGCAGTCGGCCATCGCCGCGCGCATCGATCGACTTGACGTGAAAGCCAAGCGCACGTTGAGCGCGGCGGCGGTGATCGGCTCCCGGTTCAACCTCGACCTGCTCATTGAGTTGGGCGTCGAACCGGTGGTCGACGAATTGGTGGCCGCTCAGCTGATTGATCAGGTCCGCTTTACCCGGCAGCCCGAGTATGTGTTTCATCACCCGTTGGTTCGTGCGGTGGCCTATGAGGCCCAACTCAAGTCGGATCGCGCCGAGTTGCACCGCCGGGTGGCAGCCGCGATCGAACAACAGAAGCCCGATTCCATCGACGAAAACGCCGCCCTGATCGCCGAGCATCTGGAGGCCGCGGGTGATCTCCAGGCCGCGTTCGACTGGCACATGCGCGCCGGGGCGTGGTCGGCCAACCGCGACATCATTGCCGCACAGCGCAGTTGGGAAGGGGCCCGCCGGGTGGCAGATGCCCTGCCCGCCGACGACCCGAATCGGCTCTCGATGCGTATCGCTCCGCGCACCTTGCTGTGCGGCAGTGCGTGGCGGCGCTTCCACGACGACATCTCGGCTCGCTTCGAGGAGTTGCGCGAACTGTGCGCCCAAGCCGGAGACAAGCCCTCGCTGGCCGTCGGCACCGCGGGCCTTGTGCTAGAGCACATCATGCAGGGCCGCGTTGCGGAGGCGTCACAGTTGGCGTCCGAGTGTATGGCTCTTGTCGAATCACTTGGGGATCTTTCGATGATCGTGCAGCTGTCCTTTGCGCTGTGCGTCGCCAAGATTCAGGCCGCCGAGTGGGACGACGCGATGCGCTGGTCGCACACGGTGATCGGGTTGGCGGACGTACACCGTGCCAACGCGAACTTCTTGGTGGGCTCACCGGTGGCCGCCGCATTGGTGTTTCGCGGAGTCGCTCGGTGGCGGTTAGGCCGTGATGGGTGGCGTGAGGACCTTGACCGCGCCGTGGCCATGGCACGCACGACCGATCCGGTGTCGCAAGCTGTCGTTATCGGCTACAAATACGCCATTGCGGCTCCAGTGCTGCCAGCCGACGAGGCCGCACTGGCGGAAATCGGGGAGGCGCTGCAGGTGGCTGAGCGATCCAGTGAAGACAGCGCACTGCTCATTCTGCGGCTCGTGCTCGGTGGGACGCTGGTGCGGCACGACTCCGTAGACCGAAGCCGACGCGGATTCGAGGTGCTAGCCGAGCTCCGCGACATCTGCGTCAACAAGCGCTACGCCTTGAACATCGTCCCGGCTCTCGACGGATACGCCGCCCTGACGAAGGCCGCTAGCGGCGATTTCGAAGGGGCCATCGAGCAGCTGCGTCGCGCCTCCGACGATTCCTTCAATACTGGGAATCTCACCAACGCTGAGAATTTGACCGTGGCACTGGTCGAAACGCTGACAGCCCGCGGCGACGAGGATGACGTGACCGAAGCTGAGGCTGCGATCCGGAGGCTTTCCGCCGTCGTGCCTTACGGTGGGTGTACGCAGTCCGCTTTGGTGATTTTACGGCTGCGCGCTTTGGTAGCGCGAGCTCGCGGGGACGAGCAGCCATACCGAGAACTAGTGGAGAGCTACCGCACGATGGCGACATCGCTGGGCTACAAGGGAAACCTGCTGTGGGCCGAGGCGGTGCAATGACGGCGGTCGGGACGGAAATGCAATCCCGTCGCGAAATAGACCATATATGAGACCGCTCAAGCGATCTCGCTGTGCGGGGTAAAACTGCCACGTCGCCGTGTCTCAATAGTCCGTCTCGGAAATAGTTGTCTCACAACGAGTGTTGTTCTCTTTATGAGTCACACCGAGACCGAGGGTCGCGGCACGCGCATTGGCTACACCCGCGTCTCCACGGTGTCGCAGAGCTTGATCAGCAAAACGAGGCGTTAGCGGCTGCCAGCGTCACTAAGACGTTCTCCGACATCATGTCCGGCGCACGCGACGACCGTCCAGGACTGGCCGCCCTCATGGAGTATGTCCGCGCCGGTGATACCGTCGTGGTGTGGAAGCTCGACCGATTGGGCCGCAACACCCTCCACGTCCTGGAAACCGTCAAGGCACTCAATGAACGGGGCGTGACGTTAGTGTCGGTCACCGACGGCATCGACTCCTCAACTGCCGCAGGCAGAATGATGATCGGCGTCCTCGGTTCCCTCGCAGAGTACGAGCGCGAGCTGACGAAGGAGCGCACGGCGCTGAAGCGAGTCGCATCTCGGGCCAACGGCACCAAGTTCGGTCGCCCCCGCAAGATCGCCGATGCTGAACACATCGCGACCGCCCGACGGATGCAGGCCGACGGCCACGCCGCGAAGCACATCGCCAAGTACCTCGGGGTGAGCCGGGCGACCCTGTACAGATACCTGGCTGGGGCAGAAGCCATCTAGTGTGCTGAACGCGGTGGACCAGCTTTGCGTGTCGAAAGATCGATGTAGCGCTAGATCAGCACATATCAGCATTGGTCGGCGGTCGAAACGGGATGCTGTTCATGCATATTGTGTCAACTCACAGTGCTGATGCGCCGACCCGGATAGTCAGCGTTGTGCAAGCCAATCCAGCCACTGCTTCACGAGATCGCTGATGTAGGAGCGGCCTTCGTTAATTGGGATTGTGCTTTTGGGAGGCTCGGCATGTTTGTCGACAGCGTGGCGCGCGTCGTCACCACTCACGTCGTAGCGGTCGGCTGACGCTGTGAAAGCCCGGTCTCGTTCCTTTGTGGTCCAGTCCGTTTCGTGCAACTTTTTCGGCTCGATGTCACGGCGGATGATCTCGTGTACTTTGTACAGCTCGACCCAGCCGAGCGGCTCCTCGCGCCCGATGATTTCCTGCACCCGGGCTACATGCTCATTCGTGTTCGCAAGGTCGAGATATGTAGGCCACGGTGACGGCGGACTATCAGCCGCAGTGCCGTCGGGTTGCGTGACGGTCGCCGTCGCATGCGTACGAACAGTCGCGAGGGTCGGTCCCATGCGGCCAACGACCACGTTTTGCCCGGCCTCGTTGGTGTATCGACTCAGCTTCACTAGGCGAAAGTTGGGGTCACCCATCCTGCCCAGAGCGTTGATTCGGCCAATGATCTTGGCCCCGATGTCGTTGGCCTCTTGGTCGTCGGCAGCTGCGTCGATGTCGGGGGATGTCAGGTAATACTCGTCTCCCTCGCGCGCAACGGTGACGTCTCCCGCCTGGAGACGGCGGGCTACTGCTTCGAGATCGAACGGATCGCTTGTGATCCAGGCTTTCCGCGTCATGTGTTCAACGGTAGGCCTGTCACCGAAGTCACGCGGATGCGCTTTTTGGCCGGGGACCGCATCAGGCCGCCCCGCAGGGGGAGGGCGAGGAGGGCCTCGTGAGTGCTGTCAGCCCTTCGGCGAGGAGCTTGGTCGTCGGGTTGTCAGTTGTCCTGGCGACTTCGCGGAAGCTGTTGCCTGCGGTCGTGGCCCAGGGCGCTGCGTTGCTCATGTGCGGTGACGATATCGGCGGTCACCGACAAGGAATCAGATGTGGGTGGCGTCAATCGGCAGCGGGTGGCCGTTGGGGCATCGGCTGGTGGCTTCGTCATCCACTTGCCGTTCGT